>NZ_JAVJQN010000220.1:0-16395 GCF_040218245.1 Coleofasciculus sp. E1-EBD-02
GTCTTTGACGATTTCGGCTTGTGGGTAGAGAGACTGCATATAGGCGACTTGTCGGGCCAGGTCGTCTCGTTGTTTGCTACTGGAGAGGAGACAATAACAAATAGTGGCACTTCCAGCACTTGCTCCCAGATAGGCTTCGACGTCAAAAAGCCTTTGTCCGGCTCTCTTGGCTCTCTTGCGTATAGAGGGAATGCTGCCATTATCTGCGTACTTCCTTACGTATATCCAAGTCGCTTAACGGCTTCTCTCAAAGGAATATAGCCCATGTGAGTAAATGTAAGCCAATATGAGCATATAGTATCATATTAGCTTTCTGTTATCAACCCTCACCCCCCAGTAATTTGAGCCAACTCCCTTAACTGACGCTCAGGTAACGTTAACATCAACTTAGCCAGGATGGTAATTTGAGTTAAACCAGGTATCGCGTCCCACAGCCATTGGAAATCGCTGTGACTGTAAACCGACCACGTAGTTGCCATTGTTTCCAATATTTCGTCAGGCGAATCAGAGGTGACTAACGGTAGATACACAGTAGCCAACCATCGAAGCTCCTCTTCTTGCTCCGGTGCAGGCTGAGTTTTACTCATTTTACTATTAGAAGAACCAATTAGCATTTTGAGTAAATCGCGGAAGCGGCTGATATGCTGCTGAGAATAGCCCGTGATTGCCGCGATCGCACGTTGGGTAATTTTCTCTCCTGTCTGTTTAAGCTGTTCCACAGCCGCTTTAATCGCCATCTCAACCCGTTCAGTTTTACTGGCAGCGTCTGGGGTAATACTGGATGCTAAAGTAAGGGTTACCGGAATATCCAAAGGATAATCTCCCAGAAAGTAGACCCGCAGCTTCTGGTGAGGTCGTCTGTGCGCCCGCAGTCGTCCAATGGCTTGATGAATATCAGCGAGTATACAACGCCGCACAAAGGCTCTAAACTCTGGGTCAGCCGAAACATTCATCTCCAAGTAGGGTGGTTCTGTTGAGGGTAACGAATTAGGTGGACGTTCAGACGAGGAGATTGACCCACTCTGGGCGTCACTTAGCGCTTCGACTTCGCTCAGCGCTAAAGATGAAAGTAACTTATTACCCCTCCCTACTCGAATCGGATACTTAACCTTAACCGTACCCGGTTGAGGCGTTCGTCCATACCTGAGTGTAAACTCAGCCTCCAGATGACTCAGACTCCGACAGGGAGTACCAACCAGAATCAGTGTTTGAGTCGATTCTAAATCATTAACACCGCGAGATTCGACCCACCATCTTAAAGCACCGTCTGGGGCAAACGCCTTAAAGTCAATGACTTTAGCTGTCGGGTCTTTTTCCTGTATGGTCTTAATGATGGCATCAATACGCTGCTGTAAGCAGTTAGAGCGATCGTTATTTCCCAAACGTCCCAATGTCGCTACCTGAATTACCTCCAAGTTACTACGCGGGGTTACACCCTGCCTTAACGAAATAATCTCAGTAGGTGATACCCCCAGTAACTGGGCTAACTCCGTTAAATCACCCGTAGCATCTAAAAAGATATTCCCTTTGGCAGCTTTAGCAATCCTGACCAATCGGTCATCGGGTAACGTGATAGAAAGTACCCCATAAGCAATTCGCAGATGTCCGGCTGCTCCATTTAACACCGTCAGAAAAGGGACTAGCCACTGTAGGAGAAATTGTTCCCTGATGGTTTGGGCAACTGTGGCATCAGAGTTGGTACGATTATGGTGGGCAGAAGCAGGTAACTTGGCAACACCAGCTCCATGTTTTGCCTTGGGGTCTAATTTTCTTAAATCAGGTTTAATCGCTTGGGAGATGGTGTTATAGTCAAGGTCTTGAGGTAACTGAGGTAGCAATTCTAAAACACCAGCATGATTCCACCCGTAGCGAGATGGTGCAGGAATTTCGCCCGTCAGCAGCGCTCTTAAAGCCTGCAAGAGATCCTCGAGTACAGAATAGACACCATCTTTTTTCGTCACTAAATGAACAATGAGTTGGTCTATGTCTTTCTGAGTAACTTCCAGAGTTCGCGTTGTTCGCAGTAAAGTTGACCATTCATCCCACAGTAACACCACCTTGGTATAGTCATACTCAGCCGGGTCAGGTAAACTTTCTGGATGGGCGCGGAATCGATTGGATTTGAGAGCTACTCGACGCTGATGTAAAAAGCCGAACTCATAACCTCCCTGACAAGCTTGTAGATGAGGACAGGTTTGACAGATTACGGTATCCGCATCATCAATGTTTAAGGAGCGTAGAGCATTAATTGTTAGGTTGCGGGAGCAGTTGCTCCGAATTCGGGGTATGGCAGGAATTCGGGGTAATTCGTCAGATTTAGCACGACGCTTGCGTCCAAAGGAGTCTATGGTTAAGCCATCATGACGCGCTTCTAGGTCAGTCCAACTTTTGAGAGTGGGGACGGTGGGATTGCGGTGTTCTGAGCTTAAGAATAGGATGCGCCCAGAGTCAAACAATGGGTTGTTAGTGAGTCCGCAATCATAGCTTTTACCTGTCCCAGTAGCCGATGAATCACAGATAAACCGGACTCCTTGGTTTAGGGTACGACTCCAAGCATCCAATCGTTGACCGTCTTGGTAGGTGATAGTTCCTGTTGGGGTGGCTGGTGTTGGTTCAGTTTCAATGGTTTCAACAGGGGCAAACCCGTAACGGGAGCGTCGTTGGCTGAGTTGAGCCAGACGGTTTTTCAGTTTGGGGAACCATCCGAGTAAGTCTTTAAATCCATGGAGTTTGATGTGGGGTTGGCGGATGAGTAGCTCGAATTGGGCGACGGTGATATATTGAATTTCATCAGAGCGTCCAGCGATGAGCAGGTCGTCAATGTCTAAATGTTCTTCTTTGGTTGTTTGACCCCACCAAGCGACTCGTAGCTGATAACCCCATTGTTGCACGAGTTTAAAGGTAGCTCGATAGTGTCGCAGGACGTGGGAATTTTGAATCGCTCCGGCGTCGGGGTAGAAATCAATGGTCTTGGTATTGAGTTGAGTAGATAAGGTATCGAGGGATTCTTTAAATTGTTGGGGTGATGACGCAAAGTTACCCCCAGCCGCACCGAGGCAAGGTTGACCTAAGCGGGTGGCTACGATGTAAGGTTTGGGGTTAACACCTTCAGTTATGCCGATGCTGGAGCGCTGGATGTCACCTAGGGGACGCCAGACGGCGATGGGGAGTTCACCATTGGGTAGGTGAGCGGTGGGTCCATTGGGACGGAATCTCGAACGGCTGGTGGGCCACTTGTATTTATGTTCGGTGGCGTTGTCGAAGCGAATTTGAAAGCCGATAATGCGCTCAAATACGTCAAAAATTGGGCAACCTATTCCCGGTTTGGAGACAGTGAGTTGGTGACCCCACAGGTCTATACCGGCTAATTGGGGGTTAATGTAGATAACGTCTTGATAGGGAGCGATGGTGAAGTAGCAGGCGTGGTCAATTTCTGTGTCAGATAGACCCCGCTGTTGTTGTAAATGTTGGCGGTGAGCGCGGGAGAGTCCGACTTGTTGGGACAGTTTGCGGATAGCGCGATCGCGTTGTTCGATTGGGAGTAAGCGATCGCATCGAGCGGCTTCTTCTTGAAGTCGTTTCCCTCGTTGTGCTGCCCTTTGCTGGCGTAATTGTTCCCACTCATCAGAGTTGCGTTCTTCTCCATCATCAATAGCCCACAGGAAAAAACCCAATATGTCCTCGCCGACACATTTGTAACCGGGTGCAGTGGTTACATCGTGGCGACAGTGAATTAAATTGTTTTGCAGGTTTTCCCGACAGTCGGAGCGGGAACCGTTACAGACTGGGCAGTTTCTTTTCAGGTAACGCCATGTAGAAGCCATTATCTCATACTCTTCTTTTGTCAGTTACCCATACCCATCACCCTGGCAAAGTAGGACGGGATATGGTTTTTGTTGATTGACTTAGAGTAGCAACTTGGTTTTTTGCTCTGTTGTAACCTTCGGTGGATCAAAACTGATCAGTATGATCAGGCTTGTAACCTTGTCTGAAATGCTTGATATGGCAAGGTTTCAAAAAAAAAGCGTCGCACTTAGTGGAACGTAGTGTCGTACTTAGTGGAATGTAGTGTCGCACTCAGTGGAAGATATTCAGCCACTAAAAATGCCTGAAACCTTTATACAGTAATGGTTACAAGCTTGTAACCCAGAAGACCATCTGTCTCAGGCTGTTGCACAATCGGGGTAGAATCGTTAAAGATGCGTTGCTTTAAGGACGGGAAATAGTTGGAGGTGGGTATGACCGAAAATAGAAAACTCATTGCTATGGAGCAAGGGATGGAAATGTTCAATCGCCTTGCTAACTCATTAAATGTAGTAATAATAAGCAAAATTAAAGGTAGTCTCAGTGAAGATGTTGTTAGACAGTCTCTAGATTTAGTACAAATTCGTCATCCTCGTCTTAATTGCCGTATTATTGGTTTATTAGATAATTTACACTTTGAAACTGAAGGAACACAACAAATTCCTTTGCGGGTAATTTTTAGCTCTGATCCTAAACATTGGGAATTTATTGCCAAAAATGAATTGAACAATCAAATCAGTAGCGATAAGGTTTTGTTGAGGGCAGTGTTAATTAAAATTAATAATAGGAGTAACTTTAATTATTTTATTACAACTTGTCATCATGCTGTAATAGATGCTATTTCAGGAGTACATTTACATTCTGAAATATTAAATTTATGTTATAATATTTTATCTAATAACCAAATTGATAGTGTTTCAAAGTTGCCTGTTTTACCATCTTTAGAAGATTTAATTCCCCAAATATTTGAATTAAGTTTCCAGGATAAGCAGTTAAATAAAAAACCAGAAACTTTAGAATTTGAAAAATATCTACCTAATGAACTACGCAGTTGTGGGATAGTTAATAGAAAATTAGAACCTGAGTTTACCAACAGGATTATAAGTTCCTGTAAGAAACAAAATACAACCGTTCATGGTGCTTTGTGTGCAGCTATGCTGTTGACAGTTGCAGAGACAATTAAGGGTGAAGATAGAGATTTGTACTTGAACTGTCGCTCATCTGTTGATTTACGAAGAAGGCTAAACCCACCTGTTAGCGATGAGACTATAGCAATGGTAGTATCAGCTTTAACCACATTCCATGAGATTAGAGAAGATAAACCATTTTGGGAGTTAGCCAGAGAAGTTACTCAGCAAATCAAAGAAAAGTTAGAAACTTCCGAACTATATAACGTAGTTTTGTCATACAAAAAAGGTACTGAATTTTTACTGAATAATCCAGAGAAAATTCCTTTTTCTGTTTTTATTACTAATATTGGTCGTGTGAGAATACCATCAGATTATGGACTCTTTAAGTTAGAAGAAATTAGCTATGCTTTATCTCTAACTGCAATGGGAAGTGTTTTTGCTGTTGCAGTTTCAACTTTTGAAGAAAAAATGATGTTAAATTTTATATATTCTCTACCAGCAATAAGTCAGAATAAAATAGAGAAGCTCATAAAAAAAACAATATCTTATTTAGATAAATATTGTCAATAATTCTTAATCTTCAATAGCCCCCATATTCATGAGCATACTTTTCTGCGCTTCCGTTAAACCAACAATACCTGTGATATTCATACCTTCATAAAATCTATCAGGTCTTAGGGTTCTAATACACTTATTATCCTTAATAGACCAAAGTCTTACTGTACCATCATCACTGGCACTAGCTACAGTATTACCATCTAAACTAAAAGAAACACACCAAATCCAGCTCTGATGCCCCTCAAATGTCTTAATACATTTTCCTGAGATACTACCTTTTAAGATAGCAATATTCCATATTCTCAATGTATTATCATCGCTGCCACTGACTATAATCTTACCATCTGCACTAACAGCAATTGACCTGATTCTAGCCTCATGTCCCTTTAACTCTATAGACTCCCCTGTTTCCCAATTCCACAAACGTATTGTTTTGTCAGCACTCCCACTAGCAAGTATTTTCCCATCAGGACTAAAAGATAACGACCAAACTGGACCAGTATGACCTTTCAAGCAACGAATGTCTTGACGTTTCTCAATATCCCATAATTTGATAACTGGTTCTTTAGTACTGTCATTACTGATAGCTAAAATATCTTTGTTAGGGCAAAAAGCTACGTCCCTAACTCGCTCAGTAAAATCAGAAATTGTAGTAATCAATTTCCATTGTTCAATGTCCCACAAGCTAACTTTTTTACCATAGTAATAGCTGACAGCTAGCTTTTTACTATCTTGGCTAAAAGCCACTGAAATAACACGACCTGAATTTTCGTTTTCTAAACTTTTGTCCTCTTTTAGAGTTTTAACAATTTTCCATGAAGTAGTATTCCATATTACTACAGTACCATCATAACTACCACTAGCTAAAAGAGTACCTTGTGTATTAAACGCTAATGTTCTGACTAGATGTTGATGGCGTGTTAGCTCTCTGTAACTTTTATCTTCTGTTGAAACATCCCATAGTCTAACTACGCGATCTTCCCCTCCGCTAACCAGTAATGATCCCTTGGTGCTGAAGGTAATAGACCAAACTGGATTTGTATAACCTTGAATAATCCTGTTACATTTGCCTGAAATAATATCCCAAAGCCTTACGCTTTGGTCTTCCCCACCACTAAAAAGAGTTTGACTATTCTCTATTGGAAATGCTAACCCTCGAATTGAAGCTTTATGACCTGTTAAAGCCCATTTTAATTTACCTGTCTCACTATCCCACAAGCGAATAGTTTTGTCTTCTCCACCAGTAGCCAGGAGATTACCTTTATGATTAAAACTGACTGTTCCTACCCATCCCTTATGTCCACGTAATTTAAAAGCGCAATTCCAGCTAGAGGTATCCATTAGCCATATTTCGTTAGAGTAACCCGTATTGGGCTGACCTGCAATAGCGAGTGAATTCCCGTTAGGACTAAAGCCAAGAGATAAAATTCCACCGGGATAATCAATAATTTTAAAAATTTCACCATTAGAAACACGCCAAATTATTAGTTTTTTACTATTTTCGCTTCCACTAGCAATGAGTTTATCATCAGCGCTAAAAGCAACTGTATTAGTCCATCCATCATGTCCTTCAAGCTGTTTAATTAATTTCCCTGAATTAACATCCCACAATTTTACCTTATTGTCTTCACCCCCGCTGGCAATAATTTGGCTATCATGACTAAAGGCAACAGATCTAACTCTTCCATTTTCGGTTAAAGTATGCAGGTGTTTTCTACTTTTAACGTCCCATAAATAAACTTTTTCGTCACCACTACCACTCGCTAGAATATTACCATCCGGACTGAATGTGATCGTCCACACCCAATCCGAATGACCTGTGAATGTATAAATACGAGTTTCATCCTCTATTTCCCAAAGAATAACTTCACCGTTGGTTGTTCCTGCTGCTGCTAATTTCCCAGTTGGGTTAAGTGCTACACATCTAATTGTCCCAAAGTCTTCTCGGAAAGCGGACTTAGCCAGGTCGCATTGAGAAAAGTTAACCTGATGTAAAGGCTTTTCCTGTAAATAGGCTTGCCAAACAGTTAGACCTGAAAAATTATAACCTGTTAAATCTGCTCCTGATTCGCATAAGAGATTAATGATATTTCCAGCAGCATATCCTTGTTGTGAATTATTGCGAATTTCTGAAAGAATCTCTTTGAGTTGTAGGGTTAAATTATTGAGATTGCCAAAATAGTATTTTATTTCTGCCAATATTCGTTCAAAAATTATACGTTTTTGTTCTGCCATAACATATTCTTTTGAGTTGGCTTTTATCAATGCGTGACTGTTAAAAACTGAAAGACTTTTGGTTTTAATTTCATAAATTATAGTTGGAATTAATTTCTCAGCCATGTACTCCATGAACAAAGGCTGTAGTGCAAATTTTCCATCTTCAGTATTGGCTATGCGAAAACTTCTTTTAATAAATTGTATATTTTCTGTTACTCTTCTTTTATCTTCTGGAGATAATATATCTTCTTTAAATTCTTCAATTGATACTGGCTGTCTATTAATCGCTAGCCAATACATAATAGATTTTTCAGGGTTAGACAATTTTTGAAATTGTTGATCAAATAGCTGTTCAACACCTTTACTTATCTTTGTTCCTTTTTTCAAGAATTCAGATATATTTGATGAATGTGCTTCAGATATTTCTCTGGCAACTAGATCTAAAGCTGAAGGATTGCCTTCGTAAAATTTAATTAATTTTCGCCAATCTTGGTCAGAACCTTTGAAATCACCAAGGGATTCAAAAAGTTGCCTGGCAGATAAAGTATCTAATCCTTCTAATTCAAAAAAACGAACAGGTCTAGTTTTGCCAGCAATTTTTTCTAGACTTTCTGCCTTGCTAATTAATGGTTTCTCTCGACTGGTTAATAGCAAGCAGCTTTTATGTTCAGATCTTCCTATTAGCTCTAAGAGCTGACCATAGGGTTCGTACCCTTTTCGATACCGTTTAGTACCATTTTTTCCCTCTAGAATAGTGTCGAAATTGTCTAATATTATTAAACAACGAGATTGATTCAAGTAATTCAAAAGCCTTGATATCTTTTCGTCTACAGTTCTAGGTAAATCAATTTCTTGATTGTCTGACAAAAATCTTATCAAATCTGCCATAGTCTCTTCAAAAGGAAGAGAATTTAAAAGCCTACGACCAATAACGTAATCAAATTCATCCTGAATGTTTACAGCTATTTTTTCTGCTAAAGCAGTTTTGCCGATTCCTCCTTTGCCAAACTTTACTGAAAGGTGAGTTTTGCCCATTCCACCCACACCAACAATGGCAATTAATCGACAACGATCCTTAATAATCCAGTTTTTCAGTTTTTCTAACTTTTCCTGCCGTCCAAAGAAAGGTTCATCTGCAAAAGTTGGTATTGTACCCCAATCTTGACGGCAAGAATGAGGATGATTAGCTGTCGAACCATCTAAAATTGGGCTTCGAGTTTTTTGAGACTTTTTCCGTTTCTCCTTTTGTTTATTATTTCTTGTCCAACAGTCATTAAATTTTTCTAAGCTTTTTTCTAAATCGGTATCCCATTCATCCCACAACGTAAATGTAAGAGTTAGTTTTGATTCTGGTCTACGTCCTTCAGATTTATATTCAAGAATGTGTAAAAAATCTTCTAGGCAACTTTTCAATGCATCTCTAATATTTCCTGAAGAGAGTTTCTTTCCTTTAGAGGTTTTAATATTTTGGCAATTAGCTAAGGTGACTAGATGCCGTAGTTCTGTTTTCAGAATTAACGTTGTTCTATCTGGACAGTTGCACTCAATAGGTATGTTCTGGTAGTTGGGTAGCTTACCCGTAGCAAAACCCAGGATAGCTTTAAAAAGTTGACTGACCCACTTTTGCACGTAAGAACCAGTGCTAAGACCTGACATAATTATCTCCTAGCAGCCTATTCAAAATTTATTGGGGCAACTCCAATACTTATGAGCTTACCTCAATACTTTAACCCTTATTATAACTGGCTTTCAGACTCTTTGGGGTAGTTTTGACCATTTAATTACCCCAAATTTAGTCTTGATTCAGTTGAAATTGAGGCTAACAGCCATGATGAGTATAAAAGACATTCTCTCTCAAAATCCAGACTTCCAGGACTTAATCCAAGGCTGCAAAATGTATCAAACGATACAAATAGATGCGGCGAATTCCAAAACCCTGAACCATGCTGGACAGATTCAGCAGGTTTTATCAGACTTCCCTGGAGAAGTTCAGAGATGGCGGCATAGCCTCGCTATCCTTGTACCAGGAACTGTTGATGTGAACGTCATAGCTGATACTTCTGTTTACCTTCATGAAGCTGCTCAACTAATGTCTGAGTCCTTTGGTGGTACTCGGATCTGGTCAGAAATCGGAACTTACGTCAGTGATACGGTGGGTTTAGTAACTGAGCAAAATGTCTGGGTTAAATCGCACATGGATGAGCCAGCTTTGTGCCAGCACTTTTTCAAAGTGTTTGATTTTGTTTGCCAAATGCGAGATGCCCTGCGTCAAGAAGCTATGCTTCTAGAAATCGATGGTGATATGTACTGCTTGAACTGGTCTAAGTAGACAAAATAGGCGATCGCTCTCTCCCCTGTGATTGGCAAGGAGTGCGATCGCTCTCTCCCATCCCATCTATTACAGCGCGTAAAATATTTCAGCAATCTCCTGGTTCATTGCAGATTGAGGATTTTTTGCAGCGCTACTTGGTCATCCTTTTTAATTCTTCGCCGTTCGCTTTCAACCAGTTTTACCCAACTGGTACTTTTCCCGATTAGGGACGCCAAATGAGCCTGTGTCCAGTGTTTGGATTGGCGAGCTTGTTTGAGTTGTGCCCCTGTTAGGTTGGTTGAATGGGTGCAGGGTTCAAAATGTGACTGTTCAGGTGGAGGAGTATTGGTCTGATTAGGTTTTTGAACGTTTATAGACTTACGCTTATCAGAAGCCTGTTTAGCTGTCCTTGTTCTCTGATGTTTCAACTGTTTAAGTGCCGCCTCAATTCGGGTTGGGACAGTAATCGTGATCACACAGTTGAGCCAGTCTGTGAAGAACCCATCGGGCATCCGGTTGTTTTTAGGAGCGGTTGCTACTGGATCTATCTGTACATCATTTTCATCGGGTAAACTAGCCCAGCTTGGTCGTAATGCTTCCGGAAATGAGGGGTCAAACTGAATTCTAAACTGAATTTCTGTGAGAGACTCCAGAAGGCGATAGACTTGTTTAACGAAGCGTGAACGTTTGCGCCTGTCCCTACCAATAGCCTCTATCTCTTGAGCAGACATCACCGCTGATAGCAATGACCGAATGCTGTACTTACCACTTGGGTGAGCGCGGCGGTTTTGGATCAGGTAAAGCGCTAGGGCAGCGGCTAACTTTTGCCGATTAGGGTCAAGGTTAAAGACAGCTTTATCGATGAATCCATATTGGTAGAGCGCTTTACTCTCCCGTTGCCCTTCTTTATTCAGGAAGTTGCGGGTCCAAGGTCCAGCTTGGACGCAGATGGCGGCTTCAAACAGTTCCTCTGGATTACCGAATATGGTGTTTTGATAGTATTCTTTGACGCTGACTATCCAGAAAGGGGAGCGTTCGATAATCGTCAGATTAAGGTTACCTTCCTGCCATTGGATTTTTACACCAAGGGTACCTAAGATACAGGCTAGGTCGGTAACAGCTTTGAGCTTCTGGGATTTTTTAAGCTTATTTCCCCGATGCAGGCGCAACATCTTGATCAAGTCACTCCCCAAGAGTGTAAATGAATCTTTCCAAGGTTTTTGCTGCTGGGCAGCATAAGTGGCGAATATGGCATGTAACCGTGCAGCATGGACGCCGTATTGCTCTAAAATTTCTGGTTCGGCAAAGCTAGTGATGAATCCTGGTTGATGTTTTTGCTGGTTCAGGATGAAAAATTCGATGTAACGTCCCTTGCCAAATTGTCGTTGGAAGTAAAGGTGACCAGGGCTGTATTCATGCCACTCCGGAGTTTTGAGAAATGCTTGGGTGGCACTAATCACTGGTGCTCCAGTTGCCATCATCTCGATTGCCCTGTGTGTAAAAAGTGGTGGTTCGGTCTGAGGTTGGTCTGTCGGTTTCCGCAGCCGCTTATGGTTGTCTTGAGCTAGGGGTATCTCTAATCCGGAAATTTCTAGCTGTAATGCACCGGGTTGAGATTTTGTCGCTCCTCTACTGTTATTATGTCCTGTTGACATTAATTTGTCCTCTTTCAAACCGTTGTTTGGTTAACCGAGCCTTGAGCGAGATGTGGAGCAGCGTGAATGGGTAGAGAATTGATGGACTACCATTGACAAGACTGAACCCGACAGTTGCCCATTGCCCCTGCCGTGATTGGTTTGAGTTAAGCTGAGCCATTGTTGGTTGTTCAGTAGAAGATTTGGCTGTCACTATGCACTGGGTTATTAAACTGACTTATACGCTTCTGTCTCAAGTGCGGTTATAGGTTGGAGTCTGTCTGGATTGGCTTCTTTTGCCAGCTCAGCAGCTTTTTGAAGCTGGTAGTGTGCCCAATCCACTACACTCATTCCGGCACGTCGGGCGGCGTCTTCAAAAAGTGGTTGTAAATTGGGAGAGAATGAGAGTGTAAGCGTGTAGTTTGTCGCTGGCATTTGGCTCCACCGTTCCTGCCACCAGCCACATTCAGCTCCCCGTGTATCTGCATCTTTGTCTAAGAAGCTAAGTGTTCCTAAGCGGTTGCAGTAGAAGCTGTTATTTTCGATGAATTCCCCGCGATGTTGACAACTCCAGCAGCTACGCTTGAGAACATTCCCATTGCCGTTCAAGGTAGAGGCGGTCTGATTGAGTCTGTTGTCATTGCTGTTTTTTGTAGTTGTCGCTCTTTTTGGAGGATGTTTGAGGAGATTCCAAGCGGCGTCTATACTTTTTGAGTTTAAAGTTTGGCGCAGACTCTGAGCGGTTTCTAGATTGCCCAAACGGGTTTCATGATCAATGACATCGACGACTTTGGCGGCTTTGGAGTAGGTACGACCCGAACCTAATCCCACGAGTTTAGCAAGGCGATCGCGGGTTTTCCCTTTTGGGCAAAGGTGTGGAAAATTTTCCACACCTTTCTCGGCGGGTTTACCGGGGGCAGATTTTTGTCCCGCCTCGCTCATGCGCTTTCTGGCTTTGGCTTGTTCGACACGTTTCCAAGCTTCGGCTTCTCGAACTTTTTGTTCTGTGGTTTTGGTGCGGGAGGCGTTTTCGAGTAATAGGGCTTCTAGTTCGGCTTCCTTTGTAGCAAATGTCCTTACCTCTACGGGAACGGTTGACCACCCCAGTTTGAGTACGGCTTTGGCACGACGGTGTCCTGAGATTATCAGGGAGTTGGGAGTAATAACCAATGGCTTGACCCACCCAGACTGCCGAATGAGTTCAATTAATTCAGTCACATCCTCTTCGCCATAAATAGAGGAGTTGTAGGGATGGGGTTTCAGAAGCCGAGGATCGACTTGGGAAAATACAGCGGGTGGGTTTTCCAGAGCCACCTTAGTTGGTGAAGTCAGAGAGTTATCCATTATTGTTACCTATACGCAGGCAATGACCAAAAAGGCATAAGGCTTTAGGGCAGGCAGCTCCAAGGAACGTTTTCACCCTCTGCCTTGGAGCCTAGTGGCAGTTGGTATGTGATGGGAGAATCCCTAGCACTAACTTGCGGGAGTCGGCTTTGATGCCTACAATTAGGTAGGTGTAGCCATCAAAACGCTGTAGACTCATTTGGAAGGAATGCTTCCAATTATGGAAGTAATGTTTCCAGATTAGTCGTGATTGGCACGTTTGCCAAGTCCTTAGCTGTTGTTAATTGGTGGTAGCTTGTTTTTGTTAGCAGTTGGATTGGTTGAAAGTTGGCGGCGGTGGAAGTTGCACACAAACCCGTTAATCAAGTGAGTCAAAACATGTTCGAGGGCAGACTAGCAGCTTTACTGATTGAGCTGAGAGCAGGTCGCTCGTTCAGAGAGTTTGCCGATTTAATTGGAACAACTCATACCAATGTCCGCCAGTGGGAGCAGGGAAGAGGTGAACCCCGCTTACGAGTGCTGACCAAAATTGCGGCTCTTAAAGGCTGGACACTCAATGAACTGCAAGCCTATTTGGAAGGCGAATCGTTACCTAAGAGCAGTAGTAGCGTTCAACAGCTTATATCAGAAGTACGAGGTCTTTCGTTCGAGGCGGCTGCTCAGGTAGCAGCTGTGGCTGTAGAAACGATGACAATTAAAGGAAACCAAGTTTAAGAACTCAGCCGATCAGTCAAATTATGAAGTGGCAGACTCAGGGATGCTGCTGGAGAAGGCACGACGCGATCGCTATTTACCAAATCAAGCGGCAGCCGTTCCCTCAGAACGCCCTTGAGTTGGCTCAGAATCTGCATTCCCTTCATTTCGGGCAGCCTCTGAAACGTCCAGGATGGCTTCACTGGGGACAGAACGATTTGCAGAAATGGCGGCTTCTAGAACCTGGGCAGCCCAATCCACGGCAACTAATCCCTCAGCTTTAGCCGTATCTCGAAGGAGTGGTTGCAAGTGGGCTGGAAGCTGTAGGGTTAGAGTGAAGGTTTCCCTTTTCAGTATCCGAGTCCTTTTGGTCTCATCGGATTTTGCCCATCGAGCCGTCCACAATTCGCATTCAGCTCCCCGTTGGTTTCCGTCCTTTTCTATAAAATTCAACACCCCAAACTGGTTGCAATAAAACGTTTGGGGGTCATCGAGCAGCTCTAGACTGCAATGAGAGCAATTCCAGCAGCTCTTGTAATTTGTTTGTGCCTCAGGAGGCGAACTTCCATCGGTTCTGGAGTGGTTTCCGGATGAATGCGGTGGGTTAGCGGCAGTACGCGCACTCTGCTGTCGGTACTCCTGAGCGACTTGGGCGACGTGAGTAGCCGTCACTTTACCCCTAGGAGCCGTAGATACCGCCTTAGCCCATGCTGCCTGTTGCTGTTCAGGTTTTAAGGCAGTGAGAGGACGAGCTTGGCGCTCATTGGCGGGGATAATTTGTGCGCCATGGCGCACATTTTCCACCACCGAAGCCGCTTCAATCAACTGATAAGCTGAGCGGCGAGATATTTCCCAACGGGCAAGGCAATAATCCTCAAAAGTCCTGTAGTCTTGTCGGTATAAGCGCTTGTCCCGAATCTGCCGTAAGGCTTGTCCGATTTGCCAAAACGCTCTTAAACCCTGTTCTACGGTAGCTTCCAGACTTCTGAATTCTACTATCTCAGCATTGGTTAGTTCGTGTTCTGTATCCGCTAAGGTTTGGGTATTGGCTTGATCGCTATGACCGATAATCTTAGGAGATTGCATTTAATCTTCTCCTTTTGCAAGGTTGAACGTCCTGAGTTGCCCTGTGCGCCGCCAAATGCGTGTCTGCTAATGATTGCTGGACATTTTGACGGCTGTTGCCTGAATTTGCACCGTGCAATATCTATTATTGCATTATGCAATATCTATTATTGCCTAATTTTAGTCCTTTATTGGATCTATTTTTGTATCAGCCAAGAAATAGTCTTGCATACAAGAGGGCTACAGGCAGGGGGATGGGACTGGGGAGAGAAATCCCAGCAAACCTTGTCAATGTAAGAGTTTTACCGTTTAATAAGACACAGGGGATCGACGGGTAACGTTGAAACCGTGAGCGAGTGTACAGTCCTAGTCCCGACTTTTGGTGGGGAGTAGGGCAATGAGTGTAAAGAGTATAATTAATTAATAAACAGAGCCAATTAATTAAACAGATAGTGACTGCATTCGTGTCTTCTCACCTCCAGGTTCCTCAACAGCGGCTGAATCAGTTGATTGAACAGCTGCTAGAAGAGGGTTGGACTCAAAGCAGCTTGGCTAATGCTATTGGTGTAGATTTCTCCACGGTATATCGGTGGTTGAAGGGGAAAACTAAACCTGAGCCGGATTCCAGGAATTTCCGGCAATTGGCAAAGGTGAGCGGTGGTACCCCCAGAACCCTGCAACTTTATTTAGACGGGGAAATTTCCCTGTCAGTCTACCGTTATGGGTTAGAGAACAAAGGAGTTGTGGATGTAAAAGATGACAATATGTCTAGCAATGAGAGGATTAAGGCAGAAGTTTTAGACAAAATTTACGCACTTGATCCAGCCGATATTGCTGATGTGATTTCTTCTACGGTGGCGTTTTTAGCTAATCGAGTTTGAGGGGACTGGGTTTTGGAGTGTACCTGTTTGTGACAAAAAAACAAACCCAGTCGAGTAAGACTGGGTTGTTGTCATCCCAACTGTTCTCCTTGAAGGAAATAAGAGTGTTAACTTCTTCCTTCCACCAACGTTTTAAGCTTCAATAGTTCACGCTCAATCTGTTCAATTTGTTCCAGTAATACCTGTTGTTGATTGGGTGGAGTTGGTTGTACAGATTCTCCTAGCTGGAACGTTGCCAATATTGGACGATGATCACTGGTTGTTTGATCATCGGGACAATACGCATCTGATGGATCACCATAGAGGATGACAGAAGAGGCGGGCCAGTTTTTTGCCTCACCAGCCACAAACACAAAATCTAAAACACTATTATATCGATTGGAACAGATTGTTGCGATTAACTTATCAGGCTTAACCCAGGTGAAAACGTCATCGGCTGTAATTAAGTCCCAGCCTTCATCGTGGATGCCAGAGACCACATCCCAGTCGAAGTTGTAGTCCCCGGCGGCAATAATCGGTAGTTGTTGAGAACGTCCCCACTCATTGAGAAGTCGTGCTTGTTCATGACGAGAACTTTCTGAACTCCGGTAAAGATGATTGACCACAAACAGAAACTCCTGAAGGGGTGACAAGCAGCTCAAAAGCTTGGCAGACAAAGCATTTCCCCCCTCAAGCCTCGAAAAGATGAGAGCTTATTGACAGGTTTATTGCGAATGAATCAGTGAATGAGAATGATAATCACCTGGGTGACGATCCAA
>NZ_JAVJQN010000247.1:0-9324 GCF_040218245.1 Coleofasciculus sp. E1-EBD-02
ATTGGTCATTGGTCATTGGTCATTGGTCATTGGTCATTGGTCATTGGTCATTGGTCATTGGTCATTGGTCATTGGTCATTGGTCATTGGTCATTGGTCATTGGTCATTGGTCATTGGTCATTGGTCATTGGTCATTTGTCATTCGTCATTCGTCAGGCTATAGGCTATAGGCAATAGAATAGGTAAGGTAGAGTTTTGTAGTTAACTTCCCCAGCTTCCCCAGCTTCCCCAGCTTCCTCAGCTTCCCCAGCTTCCCCATCTCTCCTACACGGCGGGTAGTGTAAAGTAAAAGGTGCTACCTTGTCCTAACTCTGATTCTACCCAGATTTGTCCGCCGTGACGTTCGACTATTTTTTTGCAGACGGCGAGTCCAATCCCTGTCCCTGGATACTCTTCCCGGTAATGTAGACGCTGGAAAATGACAAAGATGCGATCGCAATACTGGGCTTCCATTCCGATACCATTATCCTGAACCGCAATCTGCCAAAATTGACCCTCTCGCGTCGCGGTGATATGGATGCGAGGCGGCTGTTGGGTACGGAATTTAATCCCATTGGTAATCAGGTTTTGCAGCAGTTGCGCCATTTGGGTGGGATTGGCTTTAACGGTTGGTAATGAGTCGGCGGTAATTATTGCCTTATTTTCTTTAATCAGAGGGCTTAAATCTGCCAGCGTTTTCTTAAGAATGTGTCCCAAATCCGTGGGTTCGGGAATCAGTTCCGGTTTGCTTACCCGTGAATAGGTTAACAAGTCGCTAATTAGGCTTTGCATTCTCTGGGTTGCATCGGTAATATAGGCGATATATTTATCGGCGCGTTCGTCAAGTTGACCCCGGTAACGTTTCACCAACAAATCACTGTAACTCCTAATTTTTCGCAGCGGTTCTCGCAAATCATGGGAGGCGACATAAGCAAACTGTTCTAAGTCTTGATTAGAACGGGCTAAATCCGCGATCGCGGCTTTAAGTTCTTGTCTGGCTTGTTTGCGTTCGCTAATATCTCGACATAAGGCTAATATGCGACAATCCTCGTCGGTGTCGATCACTCTGGCATTAACTTCAATCGGAATAATTGTACCATTTGCATGACAATAATCAATCTCTAAATTTTGTACCGATCGTTCCATGAACGCCTTTTGCACTTCCGCCGCATTGCGTTCTAAATCATAAGGTGCTGTCCAATCTAAAACTGTTTTACCGAGAATATCGGATACATTACAATGTCCCGTAACGCGACTATATTCCTGATTTGCATCCAGCACTTTACCCTGTTGATCCAGTACCACATAACCCGTCTGCGTGGTATCAATTAACGCCCGATATTTTGCCTCACTTTGCTGTAAAGCTTCTTCAGCGCGTTTGCGATCCGTGATATCACTAATTGAACCCGCCATTCGCGTCGGTTTTCCCATTTCATCCCAAATGGCTTGCGCCCGCGCATAAATCCAGCAATAGTCGCCAGATTTTTTCTGAAGGCGATATTCTATGGCATAAGGAACGTGATTCTCTAAGTGATCTTGCATCGCCGCCAAAACGCGATCGCGATCATCGGGGTGGACTTTAGATTCCCAGAAATTATAATTATTTTCGCCTTCTTGTTCGTCATAACCCAAAATCTGTTTAAATCGAGGTGAGTAATAAACCTCCTGTGTCAAAATATTCCAATCCCATAATCCATCCCCTGACCCCCGAACCGCTAAAATAAATCGCTCTTGCGTTTCCCGCAATGATGTTTCTATGTCCTTTCGCTGGACAATTTGAGTAGCCAACTCATCGTTAATTTGCTTCAGTTTGGCGGGACTGGGTAAGCTTAATGCTTGCGGGAGCATCGGGATTATTGCCAAAGCTGTGTAGATAGAAATAAAAGCGGTTATGGCTTTAATCAATCCCGATACCCAATAGATAGGATACCAAAGGGTGACAATCCCCATTAAATGAGTCGTACCACAACTAATAATAAAGGCACTAAATAACCAAAATAGTCCTTTAAAAGGTACATCTTGCCGCTTTTGGATAAAGTACAGCAGTGTAATCGGAATAGAATAGTAGGCTAAGGCAATCAAACTATCACTAATAACATGCAGTCCAACTAAATTCGTTTGCCAGAGATAACAATGTCCGTGGGGAATATACATAATGGTCATTTTTTAGGGAACAGGGAACAGGGAACAGGGGAAGTAACGTTTTGGATATGGTTTTGTGTAGGGGCGGGTTTCACTACTCTCGTTTCTTTTCTAACCCAGATGCGACTAAACCCGCCCCGACCGAGTGTTCCAGACGTAGATGCTATGTTTCTACTTTATTAACGTGAAGTGGAAGGTACTTCCCTGACCCAATTCTGACTCGACCCAAATTTTTCCGCCGTGACGTTCCACTATCTTTTGACAAATAGCTAACCCAATTCCTGTCCCTGGATACTCTTCGCGGTAATGTAGGCGTTGAAAAATGGCAAAAATGCGATCACTATAGTTAGGATCAATGCCAATCCCATTATCTTGAATGGAAATCTGCCAAAAATCATCCTGACAGTCAGCCTTAATATTAATTTGTGGCGGCTGTTCGCGGCGAAATTTAATCGCGTTAGCAATTAAATTCTGCAAAACTTGCCTAATTTGTAAGGGATTAGCTTGCACAATGGGCAAAGTTTTGGTATTAATAATTGCCTGATTTTCTTCAATCGCTGGACTTAAATCCGTTAACGTCTGCTGAAGAATTTCACCTAAATCCGTCGGTTCTAAAACCAGTTCATTGCGGCTGACTCGTGAATAGGTCAATAAATCCGTAATTAACGCCTGCATCCGGATGACACTATCGGTAATATAGCTGATATATTTATCCGCCCGTTCATCTAACTGACCCTGATAGCGTTTCACCAATAAATCACTATAACTCCTAATTTTCCGCAGGGGTTCTCGCAAATCGTGGGAGGCGACGTAGGCAAATTGTTCTAATTCTTGGTTAGAACGCTGAAGCTGTTGATTCAGTTGCTGGAGTTGTTCCTCAGCCTGCTTACGTTCTGTCTGATCCTGCACTAGAGACAGAATAGAAACGACAGCGTTTGATTCATCAAACAACACAGAGTTATACCACTGGCAATATAATACATTGCCATCTTTAGTTAGATTCCGGTTTTCAATAATCTCAGGTGGCGATTCTGGATTCAACAGGTTTAAGGCTTTCTGATGGACAAATTCGAGGTCATCCGGATAAACAAATTGCCAATCATTCAACTGTTTGCCCAGAACCTCCTCCGCCTTCCAGCCAAAAATACGCTCGGCTTGTTTTGACCAACCCTGAACCCGAAACTGACTATCCCACTCTATCACTCCCAAGGGGGAATTTTCGACATGAAATCGTAATTGTTTATGGGCATTTTCTAACTCAGCCGTTCGCTGTTTGACCCGCTGTTCTAAGTCTTCATTGGTTTGACGCAGGACATCCTCAACCCGTTTATAGTCAGTAATATCTTCAGCGATACCGAGAACCAGTTTTGGTAATTCTTCAAGGGTTCGAGAAAAAACCGTCTCTCGACTCCGCAGCCAGCGCCATTCTCCATTGGCATGTTTCATCCGATACTCAAGCGTGAGATGATCATCCTCGGTAAGCGTCGTCAAGTGCTTTTGATGGTCTAGAATGTGAGAAATATCCTCTGGATGTACCAGATGAGACATAAACTCTGTACCGATATCTTGAATATCTTGGGGTGTATACCCTAACAGTTCAACCGTAGAACGATTGGCATAAACATTGCGTTGTTCTATCACATCATAGAGGTACAAGATACCGGGTACTGTATCCGCAATGCGTTGTCTAAAGTGCTGACTGTCGCGCAAGGATTGTTCGGCTTGTTTCCGGATACTAATATCACTACTAATCCCCAAAAATCCGACAATTTGGTTATCGGAGTTATATAAAGCGGTAATCGAAAGTAAAACCGGAAAGCGACTCCCATCGTGGCGAATATAAGTCCATTCTCGTTCATCAATCTCTCCCCGACGAGCCTTGGTGATAAATGTCTCAAATCCAGGTTGAATCGGAGTATTAAGTTCTTGGCAAAGTTCGCGCGATCGCTGTACAATTTCTTCAGGGTCATGAAATAGAGCGGGTGTGGTTTTACCAACAACGTCTGATGCCGAATAACCGAGCCATTTCTCAGCCGCTCGATTAAAGGTAGAAATTGTACCATCAACAGTAGTAGAGATAATCGTATAATTGGCACTATCTAAAATCGCTTGATTCAACATCGCCAAGTTTCGCAGCGTCTTTTCAGTCTGTTTACGTTCTGTGATATCTCGCCCTGTAGCCATTACATACTCAACAGCCCCCTGTTCATTTAGACAAACCGTATCCATCCACGCAATCCAGCGCCAGTCTCCATCCCGCGTCACCCAGCAGCTTTCACAGGGTTTGGGGAAATCATCGGGGATTAAGTGATCAAAAATGGCTTGAATTGAGGCGACATCTTCCGGCAAGATTAATAAATCCCAAGCATATTTACCTTGGACTTCCTGGCGCATGTAACCCGTTAACTGTTCACAAGCGTGATTGAAATAAACAATTCGTCCTTGAGCATCCAGAACAACAACCAACGCGCCGATTAAATCCAACAGCGCTGCGGTTAACTCGCGTTGTTCCTTCAGGGCTTTAAGCGGTAGGGATTCAGGGATAGGTAATGGTTGACTCATGAACATCCTTAGGCAAAAGCGGGACTAGCTTGACGGCTATACTAAAGTATTCCCGTTTCGCCGAGGGGATGTATCATATCTAGGTTAATTGGGGATTGGGAACATGTAGAGACGTGCCATTTTAATCTGTAGGGGCGAGTTTGACTATTATCGTTTCTTCCCTCACCCAGATACAACTAAACCCGCCCCTCACATCTTGCACCTATCGCTGTCTTCCCGCCTTGGGTTTAAACCCAATGAACAATTTGATGAATTAACCTTACGTCCAGAAACTGTAGGGGCGCAAAGCTTTGCGCCCGATTCAATGGTAAAATCTATTCCACAATTTTAGCTGTGTAACGCCGCCATCGTGAGGAGAGTGAAGCGTAACGCAGCTTTGTTCAAGGCTGATTCTGGCTCTTGACTTCTCCTCGGATTTTCAACCTCATTCATTTTTCCATAGCGTTAACAGAAACGCCAAATTTTGTTCAGCTTTTAAAGCATGGGGCGCATTCGCCTCCATTGAAATAAACACGCCCGGTTCTAATTGAATCTCCTTACCCTCCAAAGTAAAGATCCCCTGTCCTTCAATCACATTAATCGTAGCGTTACGAGGTGACGTATGTTCAGAAATGCTCGTGTCCGCCGCCAGACAGAACAACGTGTGGTCACACTGGTCATCTTTATGAATAACTTTACTCACCACACCTCCTTCAGGATATTCGATGCGATCGCGCAGTTGCAATGCAAACGATGATTGGCTGGGAATTTGACTGGTCATGATGAATTTCTCCTATGGCACAATTTAAATAAGATATCCCATGTTAGCGAGAATAAAGGGCGACCCGATAAAATTTAATGAAGTTGAGTTGTTAATTTAGGTGGGCAGGTCGCCCCGACACATCTATCGCTGGTATTATTGATAGTTGTTTCTGGCGGGGGTAACGAATGCGCGAAGCCTTCTGGGGAAATATGCAAACATCTTTGAGTTAGCTTGATATCGAATACTTATGGTTCATCCTATTCAGCGATACTTTTCTTTGCTTCTAACGCTTGGTAGATTCCTCCTGGTATTACTCCTATTTCAAGCCACCTTCCTGACTCCGCCAGCCGTTGCTGTACTGCGACAACACCAAGACGCGCCGGGAATCATGCGTTATCACTCCCAGGAGTCGTTGAAAGATGAATCAGGAAGAACTTGGCAGGTAGTTCTGTTTAAAAAAATAATACCAGGTCAGTCAACGCGCCTGAATCTGCGGTTAGTCGGCTTTCCGGGTATGGCGGACTTTACCCATCCCCAATTCTTGGAAATTGCCACAGCAGGTGGTAAACTGCTCACCGCCCCTGATGTCTTTGCCCAAGAAGCGCCAGCGCCTAATGTGGGTCAGTATGATGTCACCGATGTCTTTGCCAAATTACAAGCGGATGAATCCCTGACCCTTTCCATACCCCTCAATCATGGACAACCCCTCTCCTTAACTATTCCCAAATCTTTAGTTAGCGAGTGGCAATTATTGATCACAGAAATCGAGACTTGAACAATGTTCTGTAGTCGATTAACATCAAGGAATTCAAACTTGTGCCTGTCCCCTATTTTCTAGTCATCGTATGAACGCCATCCCAATAATCGGGAGGAGGATTATTCTGATAATGTTTAGCCCGTTCAATATGAATCAAAACTGGCTTATCATTAGGTTCAAGTTGATAGGCTTGTTCAAAATAAACAATTGCTTTCGAGAAGTCGCGACTTATGTATGCCTGACGCCCTTTAGCATACAGATCTAAAAATTTGTGGGTTTTATCATTAAGAGGGGTATCGATATCTTGAATCAAATGATAAATACTGACCGCTTGGTTTTTCCCCTTCACGCGGATTTTATCGAGTTCCCGCACCCAAACATTATGGCGACAGAGGTTATAGGTATATTCACTAATGATAATATCACAACCGTACTCTTTCGTAATACTTTCCAGGCGGGCGCTGAGGTTCACACCATCTCCGATAACCGTGTAGTCCATGCGTTTGTGGGAACCAATATTACCCGACACCACTTCTCCCGAACTAATTCCAATCCCAATATGAATTAAAGGTTGGCGATTTCGCATCCGAGGTTCATTAAATTTGGCTAAACGCCAACGCATATCTAAGGCGGATTGAACCGCCATCCAGCCATGATTTTCTTTTAACGCCAAGGGAGCGCCAAAAACTGCCATCAGTGCATCACCAATAAATTTATCTAAGGTTCCTTTATGCTCAAATACCGATTCGACCATTGTTTCAAAGTATTTATTCAGGAGCGATACAACTTCCGACGCTCCCAAATTTTCGGTTAAAGTCGTATACCCCCGAATATCTGAAAATAAAATAGTGACATCCTTTTTACTCCCCTGCATCAGCGCATCTTCACCTAAGGCTAAGACTTCATCCGCAACCTCTGGAGTCATGTAGCGATACATGGTTGTTTTCAGCCGCTTTTCTCGACTAATATCTTCTAATACAACCAGACCTCCTCGCACCATTCCTTGGGGATTAGTTAGCGGATTAACTGTTAAATTAATACTCCGTTCAATAGGTTGGACTTGCTGTTTAGACAGGTAACCTAAAGCTCCAGAATGATCAGGATCTTCATTCCACAAACTATAGGTTTTGGGGTCATTGCTTTTGGGAATAGCTAGGAGATAAAGATGAGTATCATCATGGGATTGGCAATAGGGGGGAGTATTCGGTATTTCTATCTCTTCCAGGGGACATTGAAACAGACCGACCATTAAATTTTGTTCAGGAAGGTAATGCTTCGCCCCCGTAGTTAGGCTGTCTTGTAACCGGAATTGGAGATGTTCAATGGGTACAACATCCCAGACGTAGCGATTGGTGAGTTTTTCCTCCCACAACTGACGGTTGCGATTGTCGAGTTGTTGTAAGGGACATCCCAGTAATCCTAGCGCCGCATCATTAATTGTCACAATCCGTCCCTGCATATCGGTAGAAATAACCGCATCAGAAAGGCTTTGCAGGATATCTTTTTGATATTGCTTTTCGATCAGAACATTTTCAAAAAGTTTAGCGTTCTCTAGGGCAATTCCCGCTTGAATATTAAATGCCCGCATAAACTCTTCATCAGAGGTGGTGAAGCTGCCTTGATTCTTATTAATCAATTGAGTCACACCAATTAATTCGCCACCCGAGTTAAAGACAGGCATACAGAGAATATTACGGGTGACATAGCCTGTTTTTTTGTCCGTCGTTGGATCAAAGCGAGGATCTTTATAGGCATCGGCAATATTCAACGGTTGACCCGTAGACGCCACATAACCTGCAATTCCCCGGTTGGCTGAGATCCGGATTTCTACAATCTCTTTGCCATCAGCCGTCGCGACCTTACTCCACAGTTCCCCATCATCTTTACTTAGCATAAATAACGTGGAGCGGTCTGCTTGCATTAACTCCCGCGCTTGATCCATGACTAGACGCAGTGTGGCTTCTAGGTCTAAACTTTGACCCAGGTACTGAGTTGCCTTCAGGAGGGCGGCTGCACCGCGTTGGTTACGGGCTGCCATGTAGAATGATTGGCAGGTTTCTAGGATAATGCCAATCGAGGCGGCAAAGTCACGGAAGCGCTGTTCATCTTCTTCGTCAAACGGTACACCCCCAGCTTTATTCAATAACTGCACGACAGCGACAATCTTTTTATTGCTACTGACAATGGGCATACACAAGAGTGAATTGGTATGATAGCCCGGAGATTCGTCAACTTCAGGATTAAACAGGGGATGGTTGTAGGCTTCGGTGATATTGAGTGATTCGCCCGTCGTCGCCACATGACCCGCTAAACCCACATTTAGGGGAATGCGAACTTCCTTGGCGGCGTTGTCCTCACCAGAGGGAATTTTTGCCCAAAGCTGGTCTTTGTCACCATCAACGAGGAAGATAGTAGTACGCTCAGCTTGTAGGAGTTGACCGATTTTTAGGGTAAACGCCTCCATCACCTGCTCCAGCATGGTTTCCAGCGCTTCATGGTTAATCATTTCCAGCGCCCGCAGAAATTGCTGAAATTCGGCGGTGATGAAGTCCAGTAAGCAGATAAATTCGGGAAGGGATAAGTCTTTAACTCGATGAGTTAAAACGCTCGTGCGATTGAGTTGGGTTAACTGGGTCAGTGTAGCAAGAACGCTACCGGCATTAGACAGTGTCATAGTATTCGCTGTTGAACAGCTACTTTTTGCTCTGGCTGTCAGACGCACGCTCATGCACGTCTGGTTGACTGTTTCAGTCGGGAGATTTAAAACAAATAAGCGCAGCGATATCGGTGAACGTTGAAAAACGCTTCCGTTTTCAGTTAGTTTAGACCAATCTCAATTTTAGATACATTTATCTGTCTGAGTTGTTATTTGTTTTATATCCTTTGTCATTCACTATTACCTCTATTGTCTCATCCTTCTGCCCTAACTCCATGACCAGAGGGACTTCTGCTGGCTGAGTTGAGGATTGCCGCTTCTAAAAACCTAGACAAACCTACCCATAAGTAATTCTGTCTTGGTATAAGTCCACGGTGTAACTTTTGGTCGATAACCGTTAACGCAAAAGCTTGGCTGATACCCGGCGTTGTTGCTCGATATCAGCCTTAACCAACGGTTCCCAGTTAGAGACACTGTAATAATCGT
>NZ_JAVJQN010000228.1:0-14549 GCF_040218245.1 Coleofasciculus sp. E1-EBD-02
TGGGTCTATAGGACGGCATATTTTCCCATGATATAAAAATACCAAAACTCTCCCCAAAAATCAACCCCTAATCCTATTTTTTTAGTAGGGGCGCAAAGGCTTGCGCCCTCGCTATCGTTACGGAAAAATCCATTAATTTTGTTTAGCAATCCTCGTTGGTTCACCTGTTGCCAAGGATAACTCGGTGGGTTACGGCAGATAGTTAATTAAAGGGTTTGTTTCCTGGATTGATTACTGCCTAACCCACCCTACGGGTTACGGTTAATTTGGGTCTATAGGACGGCACATTTTCCCATTGTATAAAATTACCTGAAATTTACCAGAAAGTCAAGCCATAATTTGGTCTTTTTTGGGGCAATGTTCCTTTGACTGACAATTAAAACCGGATCGTTTGTAGGGACACGATACTATCGTGCCCCTGTCTTGGATCAATCGCGGTTCTAGATGATCGTGAAGTCGAAACTGGAGAGGGTATTGGCTTGAACCCCAGCTAAGGTGGCAAGCTGTTCACCACTGTCCTGAATCGTGAGTAAGGTGTCATTTTCTTGGCTATTAGTGCCTTGGCTAATTGACAGATCATTAAAGGTAATTCCGCCCGTTAAACCAATCCAATCCATGCCCACGGTAAAGTTGAATATGGTATCGACACCTGCACCTGAACCGAGGATAAAGGTATCCATGCCATTTCCGCCATAGAGTTGGTCTTGACCGATGCCGCCATCGAGGATATCATCACCACTACCCGCGTAGAGTTGGTCATTCCCAGCGCCACCTTCTAACCAGTCGTAACCGGAACCGCCTTTGAGAAGGTCATCGCCATCACCACCAATTAGGTAATCATCCCCCGATTGTCCTAGTAGCGTGTCCATCTCATCACCGCCTTCTAGGTAGTCATGACCTGCACCACCATCTAGATAATTGGTTCCCTGTTGACCGTATAATTGATCATCGCCTTTGCCGCCTAAAAGTTGGTCATCACCGGAACCTCCCTCTAAATAGTCGTCACCCTTGCCACTATCTAATACGTCATCCCCGGCTTGTCCATAGAGTTGGTCATTGCCTTTACCTCCCAGCAGTTGGTCATTATCCGCACCGCCATCTAGGTAATCATCGTCGGTTCCGCCAGTGAGGATATCTTCACCGTCTTGACCATAAAGTTGGTCATTACCGCGATCGCCTTTTAGGGTATCATTGCCGAAACCGCCCTCGAGGTAATCGTTTCCGGCGTTCCCCTCTAGGGAATCATCGCCCTGTTGACCATAGAGTTGATCGTTACCGCGATCGCCGATAAGCTGGTCATTGTCTAAGCCGCCTTCTAGGTAATCATTCCCGGAACCGCCGTTTAAG
The DNA here is from genome assembly GCF_040218245.1 of Coleofasciculus sp. E1-EBD-02. Lineage (NCBI taxonomy): Bacteria > Bacillati > Cyanobacteriota > Cyanophyceae > Coleofasciculales > Coleofasciculaceae > Coleofasciculus > Coleofasciculus sp. E1-EBD-02. Next base: position 1,348 of record NZ_JAVJQN010000228.1, read on the forward strand.
ATATCGATACCAGATTGACCGAAAATTTGGTCATTATCGCCACCGCCATTAATCTGATCATTGCCACTCCCGCCATCGAGATAGTCATCCCCAGAACCACCGTCCAGGGTATCATTGTGATCACCGCCCCAAACTAGGTCATCACCGGAACCGCCATCCAGGATATCGTCACCCGTTTGACCATAGAGTTGATCATCCCCGGAACCGCCTTGTAATAGGTCATTATCAGCGCCACCGTCGAGGAAATCTTCACCCTGACGTCCGTAGAGGCGATCGCGTTCTGTGCCACCATAGAGTTGGTCATCCCCATCACCCCCGTCTAAATAGTCGGTTCCGGCTTGTCCGAATAGGGTATCGGCACCCGCTTCACCCCGGAGTTGATCACTTCCATCCCCGCCATCTAACCAGTCATTGCCTTTCTTCCCATAGAGGCGGTCAAATCCTGCATTCCCCATCAGTTGGTCATCACCAGCACCACCGTTGAGGAGGTCATTGCCAGTATTTCCCTCTAGAGTATCATTATCATCGTTCCCGTAGAGGCGGTCATTTCCCTCACCCCCCGATAGCTGATCATTGCCATCGCCACCCTGGAGGACATCGGTTCCGGCGTCTCCGGATAACATATCTGCGTCATCACCCCCCCAAAGGGCGTCATTTCCGACACCGCCTGCTAAGGTATCAAATCCGGCGCGACCATATAAGGTATCATTGCCGTCATCTCCATTAAGTTGGTCACTGCTATCGCCACCATCCAGGAGATCATTGCCATCGCCACCTGTGAGAGTATCGCGATCGCGTTTACCATAGAGACGGTCGTTTCCAGTACCACCCGTGAGGTCATCTTCCCCATCACCGCCTTCTAAGTAATCGTCCCCAGTACCCCCATCCAGGGTATCATTGCCCTGTTGACCGTAAAGTTGGTCATTCCCTGCATCACCGGTGAGGAGGTCTTCACCTGCACCCCCATCCAGGTAATCATTATCTGCACCGCCTGCTAAGGTATCATTGCCAGCATCAGCATAGAGTTGGTCATTCCCTGCGCCACCGAGAATCTGGTCTTCCCCTTCCCCGGCATTGAGATAATCGACCCCAGCGCCGCCATCTAAGGTATCATTACCTTGGCGACCATACAGGCGATCGTTATCGTCACCGCCAGCTAATTGGTCATTGCCTAATCCGCCGTCTAGGTAATCAAAACCCGCGTCACCGGATAACTGGTCATCTCCTTCTCCGGCTTCTAAACGGTCATCACCGCTACCGCCATTTAAGGTATCATCCCCCGCTTCTCCGTAGAGTTTATCGTTATTGTCGCCACCGGATACTAAGTCATTTCCGTCTCCGGCTTCTAGATAATCATCCCCGGCTTGTCCGATAAGTTCATCATCTCCATCATCACCATAGAGATGATCTTGACCTGCGCCACCGTCTAGGGTATCGTTACCGGATTGTCCATACAGGTGATCATTGCCATCGCCACCCAGTAGCAAATCATCACCAGCGCCACCATCCAGGTCATCGTTTCCAGATTGACCCAACAGTTGGTCATGATCATCACCACCAATTAGATTATCATCGCCAGAACCACCATCAAGGGTATCATTCCCAGCCTGACCCAAAAGTTGATCATGATCATCGCCACCACTGAGACTATCATCCCCAGAACCGCCGTCTAGGTAATCGATTCCGGCTGCTGCAATCAGTTGGTCATCGCCGTCGCCACCTTCTAAACGGTCATGTCCATCACCACCATTGAGGAAATCATTCCCGGCTTTTCCGTAGAGGGAGTCATCCCCGGCGCCAGCTTCTAAATGGTCATCCCCCGCGCCAGCATCTAAGATATCATCCCCCAAGCGTCCAAACAGTTGATCGTTTCCAGTTCCGCCAAACAGGATATCATTCCCCGTTCCTGCATCCAGGAGATCATCTCCGGCTTGTCCGTAGAGTTGGTCATTCCCGTCACCCGCTTCTAAATGATCATCCCCTTGTCCGCCATCTAAGGTATCTTCACCCTGATGACCATAGAGGAAATCGGTATCATCACCACCGGATAAACTATCATTACCCGCACCCGCATCTAAAATATCATGTCCGGCTTGACCCATCAGCAGGTCATCACCGTCACCACTGATGAGAACATCTTCACCCTGTCCGCCATCCAGGGTATCTTCACCCGTTTGTCCAAAGATGACATCATCACCATCGCCACCGATGAGATAATCCTGTCCATCTCCCCCATCCAGGTGATCATCCCCCTGTTGACCATAGAGTTCATCATTCCCATCAGACCCTTCTAAATGGTCATTTCCGGCTTCGCCAGCCAGGTAGTCATCCCCGGCTTCTCCCTCTAGCCAGTCATTATCGTCACCACCCCAGAGAGAATCTTCTCCATCTCCAGCGGAGAGGAAATCATCTCCCCCTTGACCCAAGAGTCGGTCATTCCCTTCGTTGGCTTCTAAATAGTCGTTATCTGCACCACCATCGAGTTGATCATCCCCTGTACCGCCGACAATATGGTCATCCCCAGCATCACCGTAGAGTTGATCATTCTCGTCATCGCCAAAAATGCGATCGCTTCCGGTTCCGCCACTGATGAAATCCTCACCAGCACCGCCTTCTAGGGTATCATCACCATCATCTCCGTAGATCAGATCATCGCCATATCCGCTATCGCCTTTGACCCAATCATCACCACCGCCAGCGTGGATCGTATCATCCCCATCGCCGCCACGGATATAATCAGCATCGCCTTGATCGGTAACGCCTTGTAAGTCACCATAGATAGTATCCGTACCTTGATTACCAAAGATTTGGTCTTGACCCAAACCCCCGATTATTTGATCATCGCCGCGTTCGCCGTACAGGGAGTCATTTCCGGCTTGTCCATCCAGGGTATCATCGCCCTTATCTGCGGTAATCCAATTGCCTTGATTATCGCCAATTATTTCGTCATCATGGCGAGAACCGATCGCATTTTCAATCGTGGAGAGGGAATTGTTGTCTTGGTGAGGGATAATAATATCCATATCGCCCCAACCATCAATCACTCGTCCCGTTTCCAGGTTGACATACACACTTCCCGGATCACGGCGGAAGCTGAGGGTATCCGTACCATTCCCCCCATCAAACTGATCCTCTCCGGCGGTACTGAGAATTAAGTCATCCCCAGCTAACGCCTGGATTTGGTTGTCTTTGTGATTGCCAATCAGGATATCATCGAATTCAGACCCGATGATATGTTCTAAGTTCTTCAGCGTATCCGTGGTGCCAAATCCGTCAATGGCGGTTCCGGAGTTAATCGTAAAATCCGGTTCTAGGTCGCTATAGTAGTTACTGGGGTTCACATCGGTAACTTCTTTAGCCGCGCGATCGCTGCGGTTATGGTCATAGTTGCGATACTCGTTAATATTAACGATGACGCCATTGGGTGAGGTTTGGTAACTCACGGTATCATTATCCCGACCGCCATGAATCAGGTCATCCCCGGCTTCTCCCATGAGGAAATCATCGCCAATTTCGCCATAGAGTTCATCGTTCCCTTGATTTCCGTAGAGTTGGTCGTTGTTGGCTTGACCATGGAGAATATCATCCCCGGAATTCCCCTCTAGGTAGTCGTTTCCGTCACCGCCTTCTAATACATCATGACCTGCATTTCCATAGAGGAAATCGTCATCGGTTTGACCATAAAGCGTATCTTCTCCCGTACCGCCTGCTAAGGTATCGACACCGGAACCACCGTCGAGAACATCGTTATCGGCTTCGCCATTGAGGAAATCATTCCCGGATTGACCATAGAGAACGTCGCGACCTGTGCCACCATAGAGTTGATCAGCATGGCTACCGCCATCGAGGAAGTCATCACCGGCGTTTCCGTAGAGTTGGTCGTTTCCGGCTTGACCGTAAAGGGTATCAAAACCGTAGCCGCCAGACAGGTAGTCGTGGTTATCGCCGCCTTCTAGATAGTCGTTACCTTCATTTCCGTGAAGTTGATCATCGCCTGCTTCACCGTGGAGGATGTCATGATTGTATCCGCCATAAAGTTGGTCTTGGTGATTCCCGCCGTATAAGGTATCGTTCCCTTGTTCGCCATGGAGGATATCGTCTCCATCTTCACCGCGTAAGTCATCATCGCCAGTACCTGCGTAGAGGGTATCTTGACCTGTACCCCCGTAGAGGAAGTCGTTATTGTCATCTCCTTTTAGTTCGTCGTTTCCGGCTTCGCCATAGAGTTGGTCTTCGCCAGTACCGCCTTCGAGGATATCGTTATGATTACCGCCGTAGAGAGTATCGTTTCCGTCTTCTCCTTTTAAGTAATCATTATCGTCTTCTCCACGGAGGTCATCATTACCAGAACCACCAAAAAGTGAGTCTTCTCCTGCACCACCATAGAGAATATCGTTATCATCTTCCCCCCTTAGATCATCATTTCCATCTTCTCCATAAAGATAATCTTCATTTTTACCACCAAAAAGTGAGTCATTTCCCAGACCACCGTAAAGAGTATCGTTACCGTCTTCTCCTCTTAGATCATCATTTCCATCTTCTCCTCGCAGGTCATCGTTACCATCTCCGCCAAAAAGTTGGTCATCTCCAGCACCACTATATATGGAATCATCTCCAGCATTACCTCTAATATCATTTGCCACCTCATTGCCAGTGATTAAATCCCCCCACTCTGAACCAATCAAGTTTTCGATTGTTGTATTGTAGGCAATGAAAGTACCTTCTTGATAGACAGAGTAAGCGTATGATTGATTCTGCCTAGGAGGTAACAGCATTTGCCCATTTTGATTGACATTGTTAAATGCATGACGAGCAGACATTGTGGTAATTATGCCACCCGGATTCATATCAACGTAATAACTGTAATCAGTTGAGCTAAGTGATGGAAGAAGGCTAAGAGTTAATGTATCTGTACCACCACTATCCCATATAGTTTGCTTCAAAGAAGTTGTAGGGCTACCAAAATATCCATTTGGTTCGCTGTAATAATGAGTGTTTTGCTCAAACGAGTAAGTTGTGTCTGCTGAGTTATAAGTTGCTGCACCATACATACTTTGTAGTACAAGAATATCATAGGGCATCAACGAAGCTGCATGACTACCAACACTTGTATAACTCATAACTGTGTTGTCGTTGTTATCCTCTTCGCCCGATAATGTTGGTGTACCATCAAAAGGATGTTTCAGTCCCAAAGCATGACCAATCTCATGAATTATTGTTTCGTATCCTGCACTCCCAACACCATCGGCGAAATCCATATATGTCTGGTTAGGATTAAAGTAGATATCCCCATAAGTAGTCTGATCAACGCCAGACAAATTATACGGTATGCCCATGCCGAAAGTAGTCCCTTGAGCGTTAGGCAGACTAGCAAACATGAAACGTAAGTCTCCGACTCGAATTATTTCATCATTTCCATTGTTACTGGGGATAAATGAATGTGTAGTTGGTGTAATTAATTCATCTTTATTCCAGTTCCACAAATCAATGCCACGCGGTCGATTTTCTACTGTTTCCCCGCCTTGAAATTCAGTGAAGGTTAGATTTACAACTGACTCTATCTTTTTAAAGATGCCGCGAATATTATCAGCAATGTCAGAATTTTGAAATGCTGTTATCTGACCTAAACCTAGAGAGCTTATTGCATCTTGTGAATAGAGTGGAGCAGTTTGATTATTGACAAAACTAAAGCTAAGGCTGTTAGAACTCCATTTGTATTGAGAACCAAACTGTAAAGCATTAAAATTGAAGTTTGGATTAGACATGATTATTGTTCCTCGTCAAATACAATATGTCTGGAAGACTGCTAAATAAACTCAGTGATCTACACACCAATTTTCTTAAAACTAGGTGTTTACAAAAACCAAAAGCCGGAGAAGCGGATTACTTAAATCCACTTCACCGGCTTCGTGAGACTCACACCCATCAAATGCCTGGTGTATCTAACAGATATTGACTGATTTGTGCTTGTGTCTCAGCCGTGCCAGTCCTCTCAACCGTGCGACATGACCTGAGACAATCTTGAAAACTTTTGGCTGAACCTTATACGAGATAAGGCTTACAGACTGGGGAGATAGATTATGCGATTCTCCCCTATTTTTGGCTTAGTTCGCTTCTGGGCTGCTTCTTGCTGGGGAAAGTTTAGAAGCAAGAAGGCTAACACCAACGAATGATAGTATCGTAACACTTAATTCCTCTGTGAGCCGAAAACTTTAGATTTATTTACAATCGTTGTTGGTCGCTCAATCAAGAGGAATGTTGCTGACTTGGGAGCCAGGAAATTTGCCGACTGGGGAGCCAGGAAATCAATTTACGGAACCCAATGCGGTTGCTCAATTAAGAGGAATGTTGCCGACTGGGGAGCCAGGAAATTTGCCGACTGGGGAGCCAGGAAATCAATTTCCGGAACCCAAAGCTAAAGTCCATTAAAATGGACTCAGACTAGCTAGAAATGCAGTCGTCTTTAGACGACTTGAGCTTTTAGCCTTGGGTTTGAACCCAAGGCGGTTGCTTGAGCTTTGGGTTCCTTGGATTTGAACCCAAGGCGGTTGGTGGTTGGGAGCCAAGAAATAAATTTCTGGCTCAAAGCTAAAGTCCATTAAAATGGACTCAGATTAGCTAGAGATGCAGTCGTCTTTAGACGACTTGAGCTTTCAGCCTTGGGTTTGAACCCAAGGCGATTGCTTTGGGTTCCTTGGATTTGAACCCAAGGCGGTTGGTGCTTGAGAGCCAAGAAATAAATTTCTGGAACCCAAAGCTAAAGTCCATTAAAATGGACTCAGACTAGCTAGAGATGCAGTCGTCTTTAGACGACTTGAGCTTTCAGCCTTGGGTTTGAACCCAAGGCGGTTGCTTGGGAGCCAAGAAATAAATTTCTGGCTCAAAGCTAAAGTCCATTAAAATGGACTCAGACTAGCTAGAGATGTAGTCGTCTTTAGACGACTTGAGCTTTCAGCCTTGGGTTTGAACCCAAGGCGATTGCTTTCATCGTTTCCCAATCAACAGGAACTGAATCTTGATTGTAGAGACGTGTTGACTCCAATGACGGTGTGCGCCCTTTCTCCTTGTCTACAATATCGTCAAATAGGTTTCTGTTGGACTGATGGGTAAGGGCTTCAGTGTTTGATTTTGTATGTCTATTTCTAACCCCAACGATTCTAACGGGATCACGCCTAAAAGTGCATCGCCACCGCCGGGTAATTCCAAACACTCGAAGGTTCCTTCCCGACCAAACATTGATAGCTTGGCATCTTGAAAAATTCGGGCTTTGCCAATGCCCATTGCTGTAGCCACGTCTACTTCTTTGAGTATTTTTAATCCGAGTTTGACAATGGCGTCTTGTGGCAAACATAAGGTTGTGGCTCCTGTATCTACTAATACATTTTCCAGTGTAATTGACCGAATTTGTTCGGGGCTAATTGTCCCATCTTCCGCTCTAATTTGGTCGGCTCGGTTCACGATTGTCAGAGTTGTGAAAACTTTTCCCATTGGGTGGCTAGTTTTACTTGACATAGTAGCTTTCTCCTTAAAATTAGGAGTTATTTTGGTTAGTATAGCAGGACAAATGCGCTGTCTGGAGACGTTCCAGCGGAACGTCTCTACAAATCCGTGGTGTCCTAACCGTCTTGGCGGTTGCTATATTATAACTTTCCTGACATCTACTATCGGTTTCTTTGGGTGAGACTGTTCAACTTTCGTTCATCTTCTGTTCAACTTCCTGATTCGTAATCACATAACGGTAATGAGTTGAACCCTGAAGAATTACCCGTATTTTATCCTCCTTAAATCGTTCGCTACTGACTTCTATATGTCCAAAACCTGTCTCACTCCACGCCTGAAGCAGGATTGTCTCTAAGCGTTGCAGGAGTTCATCAATATTCGGGGTAGTAGAATGGGATAACATAACTGATGCCTCTGGGATACAGATTGGTGTTGGCGTGCGATCGCGCTTCGGGTAAAGCGGAAACAAGCCTATAGCCTGGAACTTAACTCTCACTTTGTATATAAACAGGTATAAATCAGGCAAAGACGGTTTGTCAAGGCAAGTTATGTAAAGTTATGTGTGTTTTTGTCCCTACTTGTCTCCAGCCCTCACCCCCAGCCCCTCTCCCAAGCTTGGGAGAGGGGAGTAAGAGGGCTGACTTAAGCGGGTTTCACAACTATCTTCGTGGTTGTATCCAGATGTAAAGGTGCGTTACGCTTCGCTAACGCACCCTACACCCGCCCCGAATCAGGTTTCTAGACTCCCCAATTCAGTGTCAAGAGGAACAAAGTAGATTAATCAGGGATGGGGGTAATTCTTCAAAATGCTCTAACAAAAAATCCACGATTGCCAAATGACGCAAATCAACGGGTTGAGGGGGGCGATACCCTTCACCTCGGTTGAACCAACATTGAACCGTTCCCAGGGAACGGGAACAGATGTGAGAAAGTTGCTCATACGTGACATCCCATTTGGCATAAAACTGCCTTGGCGTCATCCCTAATTCACAGTAACAATAAAGGTCAATGATGTATTGTTCACGCTGAGTAATTGGGCGGGGATTGTGTCGCCCTTGGGGATTGTAGCATCCAGTTGGGCTATGCACTGATAGAGGCTCTAGTTCATGATCAGAATCGGTGGGATAACGATATTGGTTATCATCATCTTCACCGGGAGAATCGTTGCGTGTTGATTGTGTAGGGGCGGGTTTAGGGACAAACACAAATTGTTGTACCCAACTTGGTTGCAAAACCCGCCCTGAGTGTTCGGTGAATTCCTCCATTTCTTGACTATGACGCAGAGTATTTAAAGTACCAGCAATGAGTTTACCGTTGAGGCTTGCGGTCACCTGCTGGATCAATAGCTGCGCGATCGCCTGGGCTTCTGCATCCGTTAGGTGCATTTGGGATGCATCGAAGTCAATGTCACTGTAGTGCTTGATTAACCAGAGGAGTTGGGTAATGCCTAATTCCGAATCGGCTTGCTGGCTAGTGGTTTCAGCGGGTAGATACGTCATGGGTTTTTTCTCCTTTAATGTTCAATACCTTAGCTGCTTGTAATAATGTTATAACATTATATGTAAAACAAAAACCCCTTTGTCTCAAAAAAAGGGATTTCAAGGAAATTATTGGATCGACAAAACCTAGGGTGGGGTTTGCGGAATTTAAACAGAAGCGATCGGGATTCAATTAACGCTTTGCTGTAACAAAATTGACCCTTCTAGTTACCTGTAGGGGCACGATATTATCGTGCCCTTACCCTAAATGGCGTGTGTTTGTTCCAGACGTTGCATGGAACGTCTCTATGGTGCCGAAAGTCCTTTAAACGGACATGATATAACCCATGATGGCGGACTGACACAGTTACAATTGTGGCATAGATTTGACGGTTAAATTGGGCGCACGTCGGTGCGCCCCTACGGGTTAATCATCACTCAACAGCACTCTGACAATGTAGCGGATTTTGCCAACCCGTATTAGGGGTAACATTGGGCGCTTGGGCGGTGAGAACGATTGTTCCATCGGGTAACTTTATCCAGCCTTGGGCTTCAATTATTGGCGTTGAACTCCTCTGGGTTACAGGTTCAATTTTTGCCGGAGAGTTATCGCTACTGGGAGTCAATGGACGTAAATCTTCCCACACGTTATATGTTCCCGTTACTTGGGAAATTGTGGGCGGAACTCCGCCGCGTCCACTGATGATAAAATGACTGGGAGTTTGGTCAGAACGCCCTTGACAGAAATTGACAAATTCGGGTGGGGAAGCTGGCGCGGGTAATTGTAGTAATCCGGTGTCGGGGTCAATTTCTAAGTCGTTGATTTGAACGACTCCTTGTTCACCAAATTCTGAACTGGCGGTAATGTCAGAAAGGGGCGTCAGGCTAGGGCGAAATTCCAGTCCATAAATTTTATTGGCGGTGATATCAACTCTCCCCCCATTCCCCAAGAATGCATTGGCGGTAATATCGCTATTTTCCCAAGGAAGCCCGACAATAAAGGGAGAATTAATCCGGATATTACCTCCATTTCCGCCAGCTTGAGCAGTTCCGGCGGTGGTGGAAATTGAACTGTTATGGCGTAGGAGTAGGATATCGTTGACGTTGAGGGTAATATTACCACCTTCACTGGAATCAGTTTCAGCGATAATTGCAGCTTGGTTATTCAGACGGATAAAATCAGCCGTAATTTCTGTGTTACCCGCTTTGCCCGTCGCATCAGGTGAAAACGGGGGGAGAACGATATCATCACCAAGGTCAAATGAGGGAACATTAGGAACCCTAGCATCTGCGGCTGTACCAGTTGCAACGGTAATTTTTGCCCCATCTCGGATATTTAAATTTTGGGTGTGATTAACTGTCAAGTTACCAGCATCCCCATCTCCAAATGCTTGAGCATACAAACCACTGGCAAATCCATCTCGTGATGTACCACTAAGTTCGATTGATTCAGAGGCGTTTACCGTTAAATTTCCTCCTTTGCCTGTACTATACGTTGAAGCAGATACCCCCGCCCCATCGCGAGCAACCAAGCGTCTGGTATTAATGGTCAAGTTTCCGGCATTTCCTGTACCAGTGGTATCTGTGAATAAACCACTGGGAAACCCATCTAGCGAAGTACCAATCAGTTCAACCAACTCAGAAGCATTGACGGTTACATTTCCGCCTTGACCCGCACCAGAAGTGGAAGCACCCACAACCGCGCCATCTCGAACAATTAATCGTTTTGTATCAATTGTCAAATCTCCGGCAGATTGACTTCCTCCCGTTGAGGTGGATAGGACAGTGAGAATTTGACCATCGGGTGAAGTTCCGCTCAATTCAACAGATTCGGAAGCTTTCACTGTGAGATTTCCCCCGACTCCATCTTCAAATGAACCCGTTAGCACTCGCGCACCATTGGTTAAATAAATCGACCGTGCTGTGATATTAATGTCACCGCCTTGGCTTGTGCCAAAGGTATAGCTGCGGATAGTTCTGCGACCTTCAACTGAGATTATCCCTGTATCGCTTATTAGATTAATCTTGCCGCCTAGTACGTCACCAGAAGAGGTAATACTACCTGCTTTGATATCACCGTTGGCAGTTAGTGTAATTGCTCCACCATTGTTTCTAGAATAGGAAGTGAGTTCACCTGCTCTAGTGTCAATCATGCCACCACTTTCCAGAGTAATATCTCCACCATTTGTTTTAATTGAGCCGTTGAGAGTAACATCACTGGTTGCATCTAAAATGATGGGTCCGCCTAGAGTAGAAAGATTTCCAGTGATAATGGTTCCAGGTGATACTTCTGTAGAATGGGTAACTATTGGCTCCACTGACACTCTTACATTGTCTAGTCCCCAACTCTCATCCTGAATACCTGTGTATCCTGGAAGAGCCGAAGAAAAGTTAAGCTGAAGGGAACTATCTAAGTCGTCAAAAGTAAAGCTTAATTGGTAGACTGAATCGCTAAGAACATCTCCGAACTTATATCCGAGTGAATTCTTCTCAGAAGCGTCTGTATGACCAGGATTATCACCACCAGGAAATCCCTTGGGAAAGGCTTGATTAGGAGACCAGTTGGAGTCTGGATTGCTAAATGTTGTGTGTAATAGTGTTTGACCACCAGTAATACTTAACTCCCAAATGTCAGGTCCAATTATCAAACCATTACAACAAACTTCGGCGTTACCATCCCATGATTGGATAAGAAATAGATCGAAAGATACTGTGGCTTGGCTGTGTGGTGGCAGATTATCGAGTGTCAAAGTCGCAGCATCGTAGCCGCTAAATCGTCCCAAAAATCTACGGTTTCCTTTCGGTGTGATATCCGTTGATGTATTTGACCATACATCAGGAATGTCTCCTTCAAAGTCATCACTATAAACAGGAATTAAAGTTGTTGGCGGATTCTTTAACTCGTCTACCCCTGCTCGTAAAATTAAAGCTGGACTCTCTCTCAATATCTTAATATCCGGATCATCTCCTTCCGTTAATGTCGTATCTTCACCCGTAATCCGAATATTTCCTGTGGTAATACTTCCTCTTGCCTCAACCTTCAGCGAAACCCCTGTATAATCCCCCAAAACCACATCGCCTTCGGAACTAATAATCGGGTCATATAAACTGATAAAATTCCCCGGTTCTCCCGCTAAATTCAGAATCGCAAACTGACCCCCACTGGCAAAATGAGCATCCCCAGAAATGACCCCATTACTAATTAAACTCAAATCACCACCACTTTGAAACGGCGTTCCTGGATGATTCAATGCCAAAATATCAATGCCTTGATTTCCCTGAATATAAAGATTCCCACCTGCATGGGCAATAAACGGATTCTCTACACTATCCCGCACTCGCACGGTATCCCCCGCCAATAAGATTAAATCTCCAGCCGTGACTAACTGACTTTCCTCTAAAATTAAATTATTATTCGCCAATAAAATAGCCGACTGCGCCAACCCATCTTGCACCGTTGCATCTCCATTCACGGCGGCTATCTCCAAATGTCCGGCGGGGGCGGCTAATTGTCCGGTACTGCTAATTGTTCCACCAACTAAAGTTAAATTTCCACCGACTTCTAGATTGCCAGAATTGGTAATCGCGGCTGGATTCTGATTTCCATATTGCAACCCCAAAGGCACATTAATGGTTAACAATGGCGGTGCTTCTGGATTAGTCGCACTAAAGATAGTGCCATTCTCAAATACCACCCCATTGGCGGTACTCCCGACAAAGGAACCCCGGATATCTAATTGAGCATTTTCGCCAAAGAGAATTCCATTGGGATTGATCAAAAATAAATCAGCCGCACCGTTGACGCCTAATGTCCCCAAAATGTCCGAGGGATCAGTTCCGGTTACGCGACTAAAAATGGCTTCAATTCCGTCAGGGTTGGCAAAATAAACCCGTTGTCCTTCGTTAATATTAAATTCTAAAAAGCTATGAAATAAAGCTGAACCTCGGCTAGCGCCATCCTGAATTAAATCGGCGGTTACTCCATCGATAACCACCCCATCGGGTAGGATTGAGGAACCTTCAGCGCCTAATGTGGAATCGGGTGTAATCTGGGCGAGGACAGGGTAACAGGGGATAAAGAAGAATGTTGCGATCGCACTCCAATATCCTATACGCTGTAAGCCTTGATTGATGGTCATCATAGCACCCTCTAGATGTGAGATTTAGGGAATTCCCAACCTGATATTTATTTTATTATGTCCTGTGTCCTGTTTGTAGGGGCGC
>NZ_JAVJQN010000248.1:0-51709 GCF_040218245.1 Coleofasciculus sp. E1-EBD-02
GATCGCATGGGCTTGCTACATCCGTCAGGTGCATTCCTTGAATGTAGGGAATGTAGGGGCTCCTCGCTGCACTATTGTTAGGGAAAATCCTTCAATGTGATAGAAATTGCCCGAATCTTTTGTTCACTGGTTAGAAACGATGACTTGGTGGGTTACAGCGGATAGGAAATTAAATGATTTGCTCTCTCAATTGAATACCGCAAGAGCCCCCCTACAGTTTACGGTTGATGAGGTCTATAGGCAAGTACATTTTCATAAGTGAAAAGTATACCATAAACCAACAGGCGATCCTCAACCCATCCCCCAAACCTGATCACCCTTAGCATGACTGTTCAGGTTATCCCAGCCATTGTTGAGTAGAGATAGCTTTAGATAAGATAAGCTAAGACAGATGCTCATTTGAAGGTTGCATATAGTCTATGGTGGCAGTAATCTCCGAACACATTGAAATCACCCCAGGCGTATGTGGTGGAAAACCGCGCATTGCTGGACATCGGATTAGGGTTCAAGATGTTGTCATTTGGCATGAACATAAGGGCATGTCTCCCGATGAAATTGTGTCTCGATATCCGACTATTACGTTATCCGATGTGTACGCTGCTTTAGCTTATTACCATGATCATCTGGAAGAAATACAACAACAAATGCGAGAGAGTAAAGCTTTGGTGCGTGAATTGCAAGCAAAAACGCCTTCCAAAGTCTACCATAAACCAACACGCGCTCATTGTGTCTTGGGTGCGATCGCCGGAAACCTCTTTTTTTGTCAATCTATGTCATTTAATCGTGAGTCTACAGCAGAATGTGATTAAATCTGAGTCATCTGTGTGATCACAAAGAGTCTGGATCAACTCCAATCGATCGCAGTCTCTCCTCTAACCTGATAGATGATTCGATTGAGACAGACATGAAACGTCTTTCTGTGTCAATCTGCGTCATTTAACCGTGAGTCTACAGCAGAATGTGATTCAATCGGTGTCACTTGTGTTATCACAAAGAGTCTGGATCAACACCTAGCGATCGCAATCTCTCCTCTAACAATTTTGCCCGTTGTCGCTCCCTTTGAGCCAATTGTTCAGCTTCTGTTACCCGTTGTCGCTCCCTTTGAGCCAGTTGTCGCTGATTAGCAATCTGCTCTTCTGGCGTCAATATCCTTTGTCCTTGCTCATCGTACCAATACAACCACTCTCGATTTATTCCCTGATAAATTCCCCTTGCTGCTCCTATCCCTAATCCTATTTCCGATAACCACACTGGATTACCAAATTGTAACTGATATTCCCCATCCACTAATTTATACACTTCCAATGGCGCTTTACGCCGTCGCCGGGGATTGTACACTACATAGTAGAGTACCCCCATTTCCCCATAGAGTTTTTTCTTTCGGCTATATTCCCCTCGACGCTTATGGGATACTACCTCCAGCACTAACATAGGTACAACTTGCTCTTCCCACAATACATAAGACAGGCGCAAGTCTTCATCTATAAACCGTTGTACTTCCAGACTCAAAAACCCATCCGGTACAATTGCTGATTCCTCTGGGTGATAATAAATTCCCATATCCACCCCAAAGAACCAATCCCAGCGATTCTCCCACAACAGCGCTAGAACAGCTTTAAGCAATGAGGGAATTAAATCTTGAAGTTCATTATCCACTGGCGTATCGTCAGAATCAGGTAGCTCTTCGGCAGTTGGTAAGCAATCGGATGGCTTGTACTCTAGCATGAGTTGGTCAGGGAGCAACGACTTATTTTATTGTATTTTATTCAATCTATGTTATTTAAGCGTGAGTCCACAGCAGAATGTGATTCAATCGGTTTCCTAGTTTTCCTTGAGACTTTGCTGTCATTGCCTCTTCTAGCAAAAAATCCAGTTTACCATTAGCACTATCCACCTCAATTTGCTTATCCCAGATTTCCCAATCTTTTTGTGCAAACCACTCTCTCAATCGCCGGAAATCCTCCTGGGAAAGCGCTTCAAGCACCCTGGGTATATTCAATAGTCTGTCCACTTTGACTTTGTGCTGTACCATTAAGGATAAGATATCCGTTAAATTAGCAGCCAAAAATGTCAACCCTTGAATTTACCGCCAAGGTACAGGATGGCAAGATAGAAGTCCCTGAAGCCTATCAACAACTCCTGCAAAATATTGACCGTGTAAAGATTACCGTAATCTCAAACAGCCGCCCCCCTGATCTAGGTATGATTGCCCACCTAATCCATAACCCAATTCCACTTAAGACTTTTGTTCCCTTAACCCGAGAGGAGGCGCATAAGCGAGGCTAGCGGCACGTATTTTATCGATACAAATATCTGGCTGTATGCGTTCTTCAAGACGGAATCCGGAACCAAGCTGGAGTAGAAACGCTTTACTCGGAAGATATGCACAATGGGCTGATTGTGTCTGAACGCCTGAGGATTGTGAATCCTTTTGAGCCTGCTGAAGGTTGACTCTCAGATACACTGGGAATCTAAGAGAGAATCGTGCGATCGCTCTTTTTGTTGAGCCAGTTGTTCAGCTTCTCTTGTGCGTTATTTCTCCTGTTCTCGTCCAAGCTTAATTCTTTGTTCTCGTGCCATCTTAATTCCCTGTTCAAAGCCCTGCCTCCAGGCTAGTTTAATCGCATTTCGGTGGTCATGAATATAGATTTCTTGATGTAAGAGAGTTTCTACCTGTTCACGAGTCAAATATCCTTGGTTCGCCAATTCAAAAGCTTGGCGAATTTCGGGAACTTGTGCCATGGTTTCCGGTATCGTCTCTAATCTTCTGACATTTTTGATAAAAGATATCCATTTATCAGTGAGGGTTTCTAGTCCTTCTAGGGTTTTCGTAAACTTGGGTAATTCGACAAAGACTAACTCTAGGTCATTGATATGCTCATCCGTCAACACCTTTTTTTCTTTGAGAACAAAATTAGATATCACTTGGGGCAAATTCTCGAATATTTCAAAGTCCGTCAGCGTCAAGACAATTACTGGATTCAATAGCGTATCATCTTCTCCGGGTTGCAATTGCATAGAATAGGCTTGAGCGGCATTATACAATAGGCGTTTCTCAACCCCCTCTACATTCAAGACTTGCATCTCAATAATTACCTTTTGTTTATCACTGAGTCTGGCTTGGACAGATAAGTAAGTATCTTTAACTCCCTGGATTTTCGGCGCTAGATCATGGTCAATAATTTCTAATTCTTTGATCCGGCTGTGTCCATCATAGAGGAGGGCATTTAAGAAACTCATTAGGATTTCTGGGTTTTGAGGGGAGCCAAATATTTTGTTAAACCCAAAGTGCGTTTTCGGATTAATGAAAATCATCTTCATCGTCTCCCCATAAAAACTATACTTTGAGTAAATCATAGCTTTTTCTTGCCTGACGCTGAACCGTCTCTGGTAAAGCGTAAAAGCGTTGCCAGAATTTCGGGGTTAAACCTCTTTCTGTGTCAATCTGCGTCATTTAACCGTGAATCTGCGGCAGAGTGTGACTCAATCGGTGTCTTATGTGTTCTCACAAAGAATCTGGATCAACTCCAAGCGATCGCAGTCTCTCTTCTAACAATTTTGCCCGTTGTCGCTCTTGTTGAGCAATTTGTCGCTCATGAGCAATTTGTTCCTCTGGCGTCAAGATTCTCCGTCCTTGCTCATTGTACCAGTACAACCACTCTCGATTTATTCCCTGATAGGTTCCCCGCTCTCTTCCTATCCCTAATCCGATTTCTGCTAACCACACCGGATTACCAAACTGTAACTGATACTCCCCATCCACTAATTTATACACTTCCAATGGGGCTTTTCGACGCCGTAAGGGATTGTACACCACATAGTACAATACCCCCATTTCTCGATACAGTTTTTTCTTGCGGCTATATTCACCTCGACGCTTATGGGATACTACCTCCAGCACCAACATTGGCACAACTTGCTCTTCCCACAATACATAAGACAGGCGCAAGTTTTCATCAACAAACCGTTGTACTCCCACACTCAAAAACCCATCGGGTACAATCGCCGGTTCTTTGGCGTGATAATATATCGCCATATCCACTCCAAAAAACCAATCCCAGCGCTTCTCCCACAACAGCGCTAGGACAGCTTTAAGTAATGAGGGAATCAAATCTTGCAGTTCATTGTCCACTGGCGTATCGTCAGAATCAGGTAGCTCTTCTGCACAGGGTAAGCAATCGGATGGCTTGTACTCTAGCATGAGTGGGTCAGGGAGCAACAACTAATTTCATTGTATTTTATTTGTCCCAACACAGATTTCACCGATAACCTAGAGATGTCCAGCCAGGACGTGCACAAGCGAAGCGAGCGCTCACTACGAACGGTGCGATCGCTCTTTTTGTGTCCTAGTGTGCAACCTTATGTATGGAGTCTATAGGCAGGCACATTTTCCCAGGATGAAAAGTCTACCATAAACAAACAGGTGATCACACTCCTCAATCAGGCGAACCCTAATTAGGGTATAATCAGGACGTAATTATATCCTCGTTCAGTCGGTTGATATGAGTAACACCGTGATCAAAGACCCAGATTTTCCCATGCGTCACGCCCAAGTCACCGAACTCAAAAATACTGCCAAAATTGCTGAGATGGCAAAAGATGCTGATATCCTCGTCACCCGCAATGGCGAAACTGTAGCTTATCTGGTTAATCCCAACCATTATGAAACCCTGATCAAAAAAGGATTGGAGATCAGGAAAACCGTTACAGCGACTTTTCTCAAAAGCTATGAACAGCAACATGGTTCTCTAGAACGGTTAGACGAAGCAATTTCCGCTTCTCGTCGCGGCGAATTTGCCACAGATGAAGAAGAAGCAGAGGTGTTTGGGGATTAATGAAAATCATTTTCATCGTCTCCCCATAAAAACTATACTTTGAGTAAATCATAGCTTTTTCTTGCCTGGCGCTGAATCGTCTCTGGTAAAGCGTAAAAGCGTTGCCAGAATTTCGGGGTTAAACATCTTTCTGTGTCAATCTATGCCATTTAACCGTGAATCGGCGGCAGAGTGTAACTCAATCGGTGTCACTTGTGTTATCACAAAGAATCTGGATCAACTCCAAGCGATCGCAGTCGCTCTTCTAACAATTGAACCCTTTTTCTTTCCTTTTCAATCTGCTCCTCTGGCGTCAAGATTCGCTGTCCTTGCTCATCGTACCAGTACAACCACTCCCGCGTCATTCCCTGATAGGTTCCCCTTTCTCTTCCTATCCCTAATCCGATTTCTGGTAACCACACCGGATTACCAAACTGTAACTGATACTCCCCATCCACTAATTTATACACTTCCAATGGGGCTTTACGACGTCGCAGGGGATTGTACACCACATAATAGAGTACCCCCATATCCCGATAAATTTTTTTCTTACTGCTATATTCGCCGCGACGCTTATGGGATACTACCTCCAGCACCAACATGGGTACAACCTGCTCTTCCCACACCACATAAGACAGGCGCAAGTTTTCATCAATAAACCGTTGTACTCCCACACTCAAAAACCCATCGGGTACAATTGCCGGTTCTTTGGCGTGATGATATATCGCCATATCCACCCCAAAGAACCAATCCCAGCGCTTCTCCCACAACAGCGCTAGGACAGCTTTAAGTAATGAGGGGATTAAATCTTGCAGTTCATTGTCCACTGGCGTATCGTCAGAATCGGGTAGCTCTTCTGCACAGGGTAAGCAATCGGATGGCTTGTACTCTAGCATGAGTTGGTCAGGGAGCAACAACTAATTTCATTGTATTTTATTCAATCTATGTTATTTAAGCGTGAGTCCACAGCAGAATGTGATTCAATCGGTATCACCTGTGTTATCACAAAGTACCTGGATCAACGCCTAGCGATCGCATGGGCTTGCTGCATCCGTCAGGTGCATTCCTTGAATGTAGTGCAAGAAGGCAGAAATAACTGAACAGCTAATATCTCCCCCCGCTTCCCCTGCTCCCTCTGCTCCCCCTGCTTCATCATATCTACGAAGCTGCTCAAGTATTTTTATGCCCGCTGCAGTAGGGAATGTAGGGGCGAGTCGCTGCACTATTGTTAGGGAAAATCCTTTAATGTGATCGAAAAAGCCCAAATCTTTTGTTCACTGGTTAGAAAAGATAACTTGGTGGGTTAGGTTGGATAGGAAGTTAAGTGATTTGTTCTTTCAATTGAATACCACCTAACCCACCCTACGGTTTACGGTTGATGAGGTCTATCTTGCTGGCACATTTTTCCACGATGTAAAGTATACCATAAACCAACAGGCGATCGCGCTTCTACCTTAAAGCTACAAACCAAATATCTAATTACGATGAATCAGTCTGTCATACTCATCATGATCTCCTATCCATACCCAAATAAAGTCAGAACCATCTTCTACGGCTAAGGCTCTATAACTTAATCCAATCCTTGCTGACCAATACTTTCCTACCTTTTTGAAGTTTAAAGATGGATGATTAGGATCAGCTTTGAGTAAATCATAGCTTTTTCTTGCCTGACGCTGAACCGTCTCTGGTAAGGCGTAAAAGCGTTGCCAGAATTTCGGGGTTGTTCGATGCACTTACAAGTTTCCTAGTTTTCCTTGAGACTTGGCTGTCATTGCCTCTTCCAGCAAAAAATCCAGTTTACCCTTAGCACTATCCACCTCAATTTGCTTATCCCAGATTTCCCAATCTTTTTGAGCAAACCACTCTCTCAATCGCCGGAAATCCTCCTGGGAAAGCGCTTCAATTTCCGATTGAATCTGTTCAACTTGTTTCATTTAACTTCACGCTTGATCAGTCAACCTCTCTTTATTTTACACCGTCAATGCGATCGCACTCCTCAATCAACCCGAGTTTAGACTCACTGATCACCCAATTTTCCCCATCATCAGCTCAATCCTACCCGATATCGCCACAATTGGGTCTTGGGTGCGATCGCTCTTAACGTCTTTCTGTGTCAATCTGTGTCATTTAACCGTGAGTCCACAGCAGAGTGTAACTCAATCGGTGTCTTATGTGTTGTAACAAAGTTTCCAAAGCAACCCCAAGCACCCTGGATATATTCAATAGTCTGTCCACGAAGTTTGCGTCAATTTAATTAAGAAAGCCTTGATGAGCGAGACAGAAATTCAGCCGCTCATCCAAGATTTTTCTACCCGGTGTCACCCCTTCAGGTTATCGAGTTTAATTGCCAGATTTTGATGAATGCCTCTCGGCTTCGTCAATGACTCACAACTGACTCAGTCGTTAACTCTATTGAGGAATGAACTAAGTTTAACAACGGACCCGTTTGTTCTGTCCCATTGACGGCTAAATCACTATGGCACAAATACACTCGATCGCGAACTCGCCCTAACAAATCCTGTAAAATTCGCTGCAGGCGTTCCTCATCTGCTTGGATTTTATCGGCTTCTGTCCAAGGTTGTCCAAACCAATCCTTGAGAAATAAGGGCGCTGCAAATAACGTCGCTGCGCCTCCCTGACTCCAAAGATGAGATCCCGCATCTAACCAAAAATGCCAACGATGATAGCCACGGGCGGCTCGATATTGGAAAATGGTGGCTAGGGTAACGGCTGAATTAGCCGTAGCGGGGAGACGACGAAGGGGAAAGGAATTGGCGGTGACGGTTCCCCGACGTAATAACTGGATAAATTGGGAAATCGTCGCCTGCGGTGGTGTTCCCCCTCTGGCTATTTCCTCATCAGTCGTATTAGCGGGGAGTTTCCGCAATCGTCCATCCACTTCCCAATAATGTTGGGCGGTTTCCATGAGTTCCCGCAAAGCGGCAATTTGGTCGTAAGGTAGATTAGAGCCATTCCATAGGAATTTCTGGATGGCGCGATCGAGAATCACCACACAGGACGGAATTAGGCGCTGTTGCTGCTGTTCTCGTTGCACCTCTAACCATTGCTGAATCTGGGTGTAAGCCGTTGTCGCTCGATGTCCTAAGCGATCCCAACGGGCAAAGGTTTCAACGGGTAATAAGTGGGGGGAGTCGGGATCAGGAGAGTAGCAGTAATCGGCGAGTAAACCCGCCCGCACCGGGTCAATATTAGGGCTAGGAATGGGAGATTCTTCTTCAGGGGTAGCAATGGGTTCGGGTGTACGACTAAGAACCACCAGCATTTCGGCGATCGCCTCTCGATCCACTAACCGCCCTAACCCTGGATACACAAGGGTTAGCAGGGTTAATAAGCCTCGAATTAAGGGGGAACTAATCAGGGGGCGCTGTTCGTTCAACGGTTGGATGGGAATCCCCTGTTTGGTGAGAATATCGGTCAAAGTATACCGGGCGATCGCGTCTAATCCGGGTGCAATGATGGCAATATCCCCCGGTTCCACTTGTCCCGACTTCACGGCGTCTACAATTACCTCAGCGGTGCGGCGCAATAACTGGGCGCGAGATGTGGTTTGTAGCGATCGCAAAAACTCCGGCAAGTCTGACAATATCATGGGGTCGTTGAGCAGGTCTACCGCCATTGGCGATAACGCATCGGCTAAGGAATCATTCGGCTGTGACGGTAAGGATTCCACTTGACACCGAGAGGCTAATCCCGACAAATAATCCGGATCAGCATTTAAACCTAAGCGCACTTGACCCTGGGGATTATAGGTAAACGCTCCCACGATACCCTGATCTAAGAGTAAATCAAACAAATCCCGTGCGATCGCGGGATACTCATCCACATCATCTGCCAGTATCGCCCGATAACGCTGGGTTAAATACTGTTGATAGGTAGCATCGGGTAACATTTCTCGCCAATAGAGTTCACCCACCAGACTGTAGGTTAATAGTCCCTTATCCAGACACCACCCCCGCCAATCCAACAGCAGTTTACCGATTAATTCCCATTGATCCGGGGTGGCTTCCAGTTCCACCACTCCCTGTTCTAGCATCCTGGGAATCTCTTCAATCGGCGTCCCACTCAGGGCGGCTAATTGTAACAAATCTAACAGACGCCGCACCCGAACTGACTCATTAGTTCCCGGTATCGGAATTAATCCAGATTCGAGTTGGGGACGCCATAACTGCATGGCTAAATCCTGTTCGGTTTCCGGGCGCAAGCGCAGGGGAAATTGCGCCCTCAGATTTAACCGTTGGATTAAAAGGGGCCAAAATAGAATCACTTCGTCCTGAAAGAAGCCCAAGGGCGTCTGACAGCGCACTGGATAACGCCCCTGTAACGTCGTCGTCAGGCGATCTGTCAACTCCCGACGATTATCAGCATTGGCTGCCAAAATTAACAAGGCTGGCGTCTGATAGCGATCGCGCCGCTTTTTGTGGACAATGGGAGAAGATAACGGACGCGATCGACCCCATCCCGCTTCTACCCATTGGCGAAACAGAGTCACCAGCCGAGTTGTTTTGCCCGTGCGAGTACCACCACTAATCCAAATCGAATTCGTCATTCGTCATTCGTCATTCGTCATTTGTCATTTGTCATTCGTCATACTCGCTCCCTTGAGAAGCAAGCTACGTTTATGTAAGGGTTTGAGGTTTATTTACAGAACTTAATCTAGGTGGATTTATTGCCACCAACCTACTTAGACTTAATATCTGTTAACATACCACGTACAGTAAACTATATTAATTCTGGCGATTGAGTGCCAGGAACGCTCCGGACTATTTTTTATTGAGATATTAGCCGTTTCGATGAAGCTACCCTCTATTTTACGTCTGGCTAACCAATGGTTCGCGGATACCCCCGAAAGAGCCTTAGATCAAGCTTACAAAGCTGCGTTAACGATTAAATCCATTGAAGATGAGCATTTCAATGGGCAGAAAATTTCGGCTCGCTCCGGTCAACATAGTGATAGTGTTATTTCCTATTTTGAGGCTGACTTAAAGAAATACTTAAATACAATTCGAGTTCGCTTACGGGAATTTAGAACCAGTCGGTCAGTTTTCCGGATTTCTGAGCCAAAAACAACGAATGGCTTGCTCGGTTCCAAAGATAATTTAGCCCGCTATGATCCCATCGAATTAACCGAAAAGCAAGCGATTATCATCGAAAAACTCAACTTTATTGATGAAATATTAAAACGATATTCAGAACCTGAGCCATCCTCCGTTTCCTTGATCCCGCTATCTGCCAATCAAGTGGCTCAAGCCAACGGTAATCCCAGAACGACAGCCAATGCCAAAACCTTAGCCCAGTTGAAGCAGGCTAGTGTGAATCCCCAAAATGATGCATTAGAAACGGTATCGGATAAAACCGGGGTTGTGCCTCGGTCAATTCTGCGAACCGTCAACCGACTACAGCGGGAACTTGATCCCAAAGCTGAAGAGGAAGTTGTCAAAAAGTTTCGCACGTCTCGCGACAAAACCTTAATTTCGATCAAGTTTATTCTCACGCTGATTATTGTTCCCATTTTAGCCCATCAGGTGGCTAAAACCTTTGTGGTTGGACCCATTGTTGACTCGTTTCGCTCAGAAAATGAGCCGGGTATTTTTTTAAATATTGACATGAAGGAAGAAGCGTTCACAGAACTCCAGCGGTTTGAAGAGGAACTGCACTTTAAAAGCTTATTGGGAATGGCACCAAAGTTATCCTCGGCAGAAATGGAAGAACGGCTGAGAGAAAAAGCCACTGAGCTAGCTGAAGATTATCAGTATCGCAGTTCTGATGCGATTAAGAATATTTTTTCCGACTTAATTTCTCTCGCTTTTTTTGCGGGAGTGATTGTTACTAGCAAAGCGGATTTTGTGGTATTAAAATCGTTTATTGATGATATTGTATACGGACTCAGTGATAGCGCCAAAGCCTTTATCATTATTTTGTTTACCGATATGTTTGTCGGATTCCACTCTCCCCACGGTTGGGAAGTGATTCTGGCGGCAATTTCGCGACATTTCGGGATTCCCGAAAATCATGATTTTATCTTTTTGTTTATTGCCACATTTCCGGTTATTCTCGATTCGGTGATTAAATATTGGATTTTCCGCTATCTGAACCGGATTTCACCATCAGCGGTGGCAACTTACCGAAATATGAATGAGTGATTTTGTCATTCGTCATTTGTCCTCTGTAGAGTTCTGCTTTCTTGTACTAGCTCAAATAAAATGAGGCGATCACCCTCTCCAAAATACATCACGTTTATTCTGATAGGGTTACCACAAATTCTTCAGGTAACATTACGGGAACTGGCGATGCCACAAAATCAGCTATATTGCGTGTCAGGATAATGTCCAAACATGCGGCAAGTGCAGCTTCACTTGTTACCGCATCTTCAAAATCTTTCATAGGGCTTTGCAACGCGGCTCTAATTACCTCATCTGTTATACTAGCTACTTGAATCCGTTCTAATAAAGTTGATAGTAGTTTCCGTGCCGTGTCATTTCCTATCTGACGACGCAAGATATAGAAAATGTTGGTTATGGCATGACCAGAAACATATCCCTCAACCTGCTCCTGAGTGACTGAATTTAAGGCTTGTGCGGAAGCCACAACAAAAGGTTGGCGTCGAGCGAGAACATCAAGTAAGACATCACTATCAAATAATACCCGTTTCACTGGTATTTTGTCTCCAGATAATCAATATAGGACTCTTTGGCATCCTCTGGACTTAGCTGAACAACACCCAGTAAACCTTGAGTCCAAGGATCAAGATCCGTCATTGGTGTTGCACTTAAGCTAGGAGACATGAGTGATAGCATTTCTTTTTGAATTGAAGCCAACAGAGACTGAACTAAACGCCAGCGATCGCTGATAGGTAATTGTAAGGCTTGGTTTTGCAATTTTTGCAATGTCATTGAATCTGTCTTTAAATAACTGGACTTTTTTAATTATAGCAGTAGACACATCGATTAGGACTTTCGGCATCATTGTAGAGACTATAATGCAACGTCTCTACATAAATGATGTGTCCTATAATGCTGGGGAATCGAGCCGTTTAAAGTGCGACTATTTACCCTGTCGATTTACTACAATGACATCTTCAGGCTCAAAGTTATGGGTCTTCCGGACTTAGTGGGCTAAACTATCAGCTTCAATGAATCGGGAAGCTTACCACACAAGGACTGTAGCTTTTAACCGCCTCAAAACGAATTGAAATTCGGGTAAAAATGGTTAAAGCTATTGCTGTCCAATATTCTGGCAAATAAAACTAACAATTTAGAACACTAACTACGGAAGACCCCCGTTGGCTCCGATCAAGACATTTAAGGGGCGCAACTCCAGATCCATTGTTTTAATGGATTTGAAGCCGTTAAGAATGATTCGTTGCAGCATGATTATTCTTCTGCTGTTTTCACAGAAGGGGGTATTTGACTAGACACTTCATAAAATGTGGTTGTGGGTGGCTTGACAAATAAATGAGACATCTTTTCCAAAATCTGTTGATAAGCCTCATTTTGATTTTCATCCATGTCTTCGATATGATCCCAAAAGATAACGGCAATTCCTTTATCGGTTCCCGGTTCTCGCAGCATATATGCCCCTTGAAATCCGTGAGTGTAGGTCGAGATGGCTTCTTCATAAAGCTGTTGGGCTTCTTCAAATTTACCGGGCTTAAATTCCCCGATCGCGACATAGGCATACTTATGTTTGAGGAAATCTAGAAATTCGCTCATTATTACACTCCTTATGAATTAAATCAACAACCCAGTATAAATGACCAAGGACATAAGACAACTTCATATTGCCATCAATGTGGCAACTTTGTGCAGAAGTTGGGCAGGTTCTACGGGTTTGGGTAAGTAATCGTCAACGAGGGCGTTGAGATCGTGCTGTTCATCGGCTGAGAGTGAGGATGTGAGCAAAGCCAATACTTTAATATGTGCTGTTGTCGTCTTATGGTGGAGATAATAGCTGATCTCATATCCGTCCATTGCCGATAACTGCCAATCCACAATCACGGCATGGGGTTGCAGCAGTTCAATTTGCCTCACAGCCGTCGAACTTTCGATCAGCCACACTAGATGATAACCCGCCGCCGTGAGAATTTCACAGATGGCTGTCGCACTCGCTTCATTATTTTCGATTAAAACGATACTCCCTGGCATCGAAGATCCCTTTTCCGATGAGGCGGGTGATTTGGTTCCTCCTGGAACAACTGATTGGATCGGCACGCAAACGGTAAAGATAGACCCTTTTCCCACAGTAGATTCAACTTCAATCGTACCGCCATGGAGTTCGACCAATTGTTGAGTCAGGGCTAGCCCTAAACCTGTACCTTCGTAGGTACGCTGATAGGTTTTCTCTAGCTGCTGAAACTTTTGAAACATTAGGGGAATTTGTTCTTGAGAAATGCCAATCCCCGTGTCTTCGATTTGAAACACCGCTCGATTCTGTTCTCGCCACCCCCTTAAGGTGACCTGACCACCAGCCGGGGTAAATTTTATCGCATTTCCCAATAAGTTAAACAGAATTTGCCGGAGTCGGCGTGGATCAGCCTGAAAGCGATCCTTGGGGGTAGGGACTTGCCAATCGAGGATTAATTCGACTTGACCACTGCTGGCTTTTTCTTTTAAAGATCGTAAGGTTTGCTGGGCAAGATATCGCAGGGAAAATTCGTTGATATTTAAAACGGCTTTTCCCGCCTCTAATTGGGAAAAATCAAGAATATCGTTAATTAGTGCCAGTAAGTGTTCCCCATTCTCTTGGATGGTTTGTAAATAACGCCGTTGTTTCTCAAGGGATACAGTTTTGCTACCTCCCTCCCCTAATGACCAACGCAATAATGTTGCCGATAGTCCAATCACACAAGTCAGGGGCGTCCGCAACTCATGACTCATCGCCGCCAGAAATTCACTTTTGGCATGGTTCGCGGCTTGTGTGGCTTGCAGTGCATCCCGAAGTTCCTGGGTGCGCTCAATCACTCGCTGTTCTAGGCTACTTTTTTGCTGGTGCAGTTGGGCATACAATTGAGCCTGGTAAATGGCAACTGCCAGGTGTTCGGCAATTTGCTTGAGAAACAGTTTTTCACTTTCTTGCCAGTGTCGGGGTGCAAAACATTGGTGGGCAATTAGTAATCCCCAGAGGCGATTTTGTACGAGAATCGGTGCGACTAACTTAGCTTTGACTTGGGTTTGTCGCAGCAGTTGGAGTAAACAGGGAGAATCACTATAGGCGACTTCTATATCATCAATCGCCCCAGTAAATCCTTGGTGATATTTGCTGCGACAGTTGGAAACATAGAGAGCGCAGTCTTTTTCCTCTCGCCAATTGAGAACTGAACGAATTTGATTACAACGGCGGGCTTCATACGTGACACAACCCTCATCCTGTTGTGAGGGAGGCGGTAAAGTTAGAAACTTGCCGTTCTCGAATTGATCGGCAATTTCCGTGGAATTGTCAACCCCAATTTTATTGCCTTCATTCCTAAGGTTAACCAAATCGCCGTCAAATTGATAGATTAATAATCGATCAACGTTCAAAAAATGGCGCACCTCATCGACAGCCGTAGAGAGGATAACGGGTAATTCTAGACTTTGACGGATGTGAGTGGTAACCTGGTGAACCAGCCGTTCCTGTTCAACCTGTTGGCGTAGCGCTGCTTCAATGGGTTGACCAACCTCACAGTAAGGATGGATGGATTCGTTGCTGATGGGATTAGCGGTGAGTATATCCATCAACAACAGGGTAAATTCACTTTGGATGTCCCCTTGATTCGGTTCTGGATAGGTTTGGACAAGCTTGAAGACATGCAGAATCTGGGGTTGGCGGGTGAACCGTTGAGTGAGCCCGTCGAGAAAACCTGCGATCGCGTCTGACTCAAAGGTTAACCCAACCTGATATAAGCTGGAATGGGAATTTGCCTCCGCTTCTCCTTGTGACTCAATCGGAGTCGCGATTAGCAAGGCGCGGAACCCTGGAGATACCAGCAGTGTAAATCGTTGTACCTGTTGCTCTAGACTCACAGATACACTGGACAAGTCGTGCGATCGCAAGAGTACAGCATCCCTACCAATTTTTCCCTGCATCTGCTGCAATAATTCTTGCAGCCGCTCGAACATTGCCAATGGCAAGGTTCGGCTAAATCTTGGATTTCCCAATATCGCCATGAGTTTGGTCTAGTTTAAGCAAATGACAATGCTTCACCTCGGATTCGGTGTAAGCGGAGCCTCTATTCGATGCTATCCAAGATATAGCGATTTATTTATAACATCTTTATTAAAATTTCTAGCCTTTTATGCTCTATCCATCATGGTATCATTTTGTAAAGAGTAAGTAGGTGGACACAATTAATGTTAACGGTTGGGATTAGGGAACAGGGAACAGGGAACAGGGAACAGGGAACAGGGAACAGGGAACAGGGAACAGGGAACAGTTTTCATAACTCTCCCCCTAAACTAAGCGTGTATCCGTTCAAAAATCACTTTTATTTTTGGCTAAAGGCTTATTTGGGGTACTTCATGAACCTGGGAGCGTCCTCAACAAAAAATTTTCTGAGTTTCGGCTATAAAAAAATTAGATAATATCATACAATAAACGACCAACCCAAATGAATACGCTTAAAATAGCAAAATACCTCTAAAAAGACTATGCATCGGATTGCTGCAACACCGGGAGGATGGAATCCCCAAGCTGAAGGAGTCATTTTTATTGAACAGACACCTGCGCCGATCATTGTGATCACAGCCGCCGACACCGATATTCAAACCTTGGCGGCGTCAATGGCTCATTTACCCCCAGATTTCCCGGCGATTCGAGCCGTTAATCTCCTCCAATTGCAGCAGGAATTAACGATTGACACCTACACCGAACAGGTGTTAAATCAGGCAGACGTTATTATTATTCGGCTTTTAGGTGGATCTGCCTACTGGTCTTATGGATTGGAAGTTGTGCAGACAACTGTAGAACAAACAGGGGCAAACTTAATCCTATTGCCAGGGGATGATCGTCCCGATCCCAATTTAGTTAGTCATTCTACTATTCCTCTAACTGCCGTTCACCAGCTATGGCGTTATTTTATTGAAGGGGGTGTGGAGAATTGTACCAACGCCCTGAAATTTGTTGCCGATTTGTGTTTGGGAAGAACTTATGAGCCTCTACCTCCTAAACCTGTACCGCGTGTGGGGATTTATGGGTGGGGAGACGGAAGCGCTAAAGCGCTTACTACGAACTCTAAAGTGGGAATCTTGTTTTATCGCGCTCATTATTTGGCGGGAAATACATCACCCATTGATGCACTTTGTCAAGCGTTAGTTGCACAACAGTTGCATCCTGTGCCAGTATTTGTCTCGTCGTTACGTGATCCGGAAGTACAAGCGGAAGTATTATCCTATTTCCAACCCAAAGATGATGCGGAAATTGAGGTGTTATTGAATACGACAAGTTTCTCCGTTGCTAAATTAATAGATCATGAACAACCCGGGTTGGAGTTATGGCAACGTTTGGATGTACCCGTACTGCAAGTCATTTTTAGTGGTGGTACAAAGGAACAATGGCAGGAACAGTTTCAGGGATTAACCCCTAGAGATACGGCAATGAATGTTGCCTTGCCAGAAGTGGATGGACGCATTATTACTCGTGCGGTTTCGTTTAAGGCAGTACAAACCTGGAATCCGCTGCTGGAAACGGATGTTGTGGTGTATGAATCGGTGCGCGATCGCATTAATTTTGTCACTCAGTTAGCGGCGAATTGGGTGAAATTACGCCAAACCCCGCCAGCAGAACGGCGTATTGCCCTGATCTTAGCTAATTATCCTAACCGAGATGGACGCCTCGCGAATGGTGTGGGGCTGGATACGCCTGCAAGCTGTGTGGAAATTCTCAAGGCGTTGCAAGCAGCGGGGTATCAGGTAGAGGATTGTCCAGAAACGGGGGATGAACTGATTCAACGCTTAACCACGGGGGTAACAAATGATCCCGAAGGATGGGAATTACGTCCTCTACGACAGGGATTATCTGGGCAAGATTATCGAGATTATTTTAATACGTTACCGTTAACGGTACAGCAAGGAATCTGTAACCGTTGGGATCAAGAAAGTGAAGGGTCAATATTCAGTCAGGGCGGGTTCTGCACAAAGGTTACTATTAATAGCGACAAGGAAGTTCCTAAACCCGTCCCTACACAATTAACAATCAACAATCAGCAATCAACAATTCCCATTCCGGGCATCCAATTGGGTAATATTTTTGTCGGAATTCAACCGTCGCGGGGTTATGATAGTGACCCAGCTTTAAATTATCACGCGCCGGATTTAGAACCAACACCAGCTTATTTAGCCTTTTATTATTGGCTGCGACAGAAATTTGGGGCGCAGGCGATGGTACATGTGGGAAAACATGGAAATTTGGAATGGTTACCAGGGAAAAGTTTGGCACTCTCTGAAACCTGTTATCCAGAAGTAGCATTAGGGACAATGCCCCATTTCTATCCGTTTATTGTCAATGATCCGGGGGAAGGCTCGCAAGCCAAACGGCGATCGCAGGCTGTGATTATTGACCACCTGACGCCACCGATGACTCGTGCTGAACTCTATGGTTCTTTGCAACAGCTTGAAGGGTTAGTGGATGAATATTACGAAGCGCAAAGCTTAGATCCCTCTCGCTTACCGACTATCCGCGATCGCATTACTCAATTGATTATCAAAGAAAACCTGTACCAGGATTTGGGAATTGAGGATAGGGTGGAACGTCGAGAAACAGAGGGTTTTACCGATAACGTTGTGTCGATGTCGGATAGCTTGACTAAACCCACCCTTCTAGGGGAAGCAGGGAAAGCAAATCTGTTAACTCAAATTGATAGCTACCTGTGTGAATTAAAAGAAGCTCAAATTCGAGATGGGTTACATATATTAGGACAGTGTCCCCAGGGACGACTGTTACGAGACTTAACTGTGGCAATTGCCCGTCATCCGGGGAAGGGGCGCTTGGGATTAACTCGTGCGATCGCGCAAGATTGGGGATGGGACTTTGATCCCCTGATGCCAGAAGGTGACAGTAAGAGACAAGCGATCGCGCAATTGGAAGCCCAGGCGTCTCAATTGGTGGAATCCCTGTTATCAAAGGCAGAAGGAGAGGATCAAAACCATACCCTAAAGGATGACGTAGGATCAACACTGAGTCAGGGCGGGTTTTGTACAAACGTTATAACCAATAGCGACAAGAATGTTCCTAAACCCGCCCCTACAGACGCGCCATGGCACACAGACGCGCCATGGCACGTCTCTACACTTAATTCCCGAATCGGACAACAAACACAACAGGAATTAGACTGGATTCGCGATCGCCTTTTACCCGCCTTAACCCAAACCTCTCAAGAAATCACTCATCTGTTGCAGGGATTAGATGGGCGCTATGTCGAGAGTGGGGCGGCGGGTGCGCCGACGAGGGGACGCCCGGAGGTATTACCCACAGGTCGAAATTTTTACTCCGTTGATATCCGTGCGATTCCTACCGAAACGGCGTGGGATGTGGGACGAAAGGCGGCGGAAGCGGTGATTGAACGCTATACCCAGGATAATGGGGAGTATCCCAAAACACTGGCATTATCCGTATGGGGAACGTCAGCCATGAGAACTGGGGGCGATGATCTGGCACAAGCGCTGGCGTTGTTGGGTGTGCAACCGATTTGGGATCGCCCGTCACGTCGGGTTGTGGATTTTGAAATTCTGCCCCTGTCGGTGTTAGGGCGTCCGCGTGTGGATGTGATGCTGCGGATATCGGGCTTTTTTCGCGATGCGTTTCCTAATTTAATTGATTTATTTTACAATGCCGTGGTCGCGGTTGCCGCTTTGAATGAATCCCCGGAGGACAATCCCTTGGCGACGCAGGTGAAACAGGAGACAGCGTTCTGGTGTGAAGCGGGATTGAGTCAAGAAGAAGCCGAGGCGCGATCGCACTATCGGGTGTTTGGCTCGAAACCGGGGGCGTATGGCGCAGGGTTACAGGGATTGATTGAGGCGCAAAATTGGCAGGATGAACAGGATTTGGCGCGGGCGTATATGAATTGGAGTAGTTATGCCTACTGTGGTACATCTTCCCCAAATCAAGAGGGGGTTGCTGCGCCGGAAGCCTTTGCCCAACGCCTGAAACAATTGCAAGTCGTGTTACATAATCAGGATAATCGGGAACATGATTTACTGGATTCTGATGATTATTATCAGTTTCAAGGCGGGTTAACTGCATCGGTGCGGGCGCTGACGGGTAAGAATCCGCAAACCTATTTTGGCGATAATTCGATTCCCGAAAATCCCAGAGTGCGACGGCTACAGGAGGAAATTGCCCGTGTTTATCGTTCTCGTGTGGTGAATCCCAAATGGATTGCAGGGGTAATGCGCCACGGATATAAAGGGGCGTTTGAAATGGCGGCGACGGTGGATTATTTGTTTGCTTATGATGCGACAGCCAATTGTGTGGCAGATTATATGTATCAAGGGGTGACCGAGGCTTATCTGTTGGATGAAAAGGTGCAAGAGTTTATCCAGCAAAAGAATCCCTGGGCGATGCGAGATATGGCAGAGCGGTTATTGGAGGCGCATCAGCGATCGCTGTGGCAATCGGCTAAACCTGAGATACTGGAGAAATTAAGAGCGATCGCTCTGCAAGCAGAAGGGGTAATTGAAGCGGGGAGTGATCCTAACTTGAGCGACTAAACTTTTGACGGATGAGGGGACAATAAGCTAACTTTATAACCTATTTTCCGTTATCCAAAATTAACTGATGTGACAGTTCAAGGGGTGGAATGTAGGTTAAAAACAGTCCAGCTTGATTTGGTTAGGATGTATCCAGGATTAGAAAACTCAATTACTGAAGCGTTGCTGAATGGACTGAATACCAGCAGCGTTTTTTGTTTCATCAGTTACAGAAACTGGCTCATCAGTCATTTCTTCCGCCTAACAGGTGTGACAGTTGAACAGGTAGAACACCAGCAACCTACAGTCTCTACTCAGTTCGTTAGGATATATCCAGGATTAGAAAACTCAATTACGGAAGCGTTGCTGGATGGACTGAATAACAGCAGCGTTTTTTGTTTAATAAATTACAGAAACAGGCTCATACGTTATTTTTTCTGCCCAATCGGGTGTGACAGTTAAACGGGTGGAACAGTGACTGCAAACAGTTTCTGCTCAGTTAGCTACCATTTGTATAGATAGGATTAGAAAACTCAATGCTGGGGCGTTGCTGAATGGACTGAATCAACAGCAGCGTCTTTTTTTGTATTGCTTTTTTGTATCCAATACTACAGAATTATAGCAAAAAATTTGTATATGTAGCCATTAACTTCAGCGTTGCTCTTCAAGAGTTGGGCAAGTCATGGGCTTTCCTTGACAGGCTCCCTGGTTGGAAGCGTAAAGATTTTACACAAATCGTAGTAAAAGGAACGGACAGCGTTTTAACCTAGGATCAGACCAACCGTTCAGATGGGTACCAGTCAGCTTCTCTGGTTAAATCGAAGTAACCGATAAACACAGTCGCTTACTTGGTTATGTCACCTATTTGTAAACCTACATGGAGGCGTGGCATTATTTTCCGATGATAATCTTGGATTGAACGGGAGAGGAATGCCACGAAGAACAATGATTCGGTCATTTAGTGTGCATCCCCAGTCTATTTCCAAAGTCAAACAAGCTTGGCGCAATAAGAGTCAGGGGCGCGATCGCGAACTGGCGGAAGCCCTGGGACTATCGTTAGACACCCTAAATCACTTTCTCAAGGGACAACCCGTTAAAGGACTAAACTTTGTCGAACTTTGCCAGGTCTTAGAATTGGATTGGCAGGATGTGGCTGGTGTAGATAGCCAGCAGAATCTAGTTTTTGACTCACCGATTGAAGTGGGTGAGTTCTTGGCTTACTCCTACAGCCATGGGGTGAGTGCTGTTGACCAAGCATTACAAACACTGGTGAGAACACTCTGCCAACTATTGGGTCGCCTCACCCGCAAAGTCGGGAATTTGCTTCGTGCGGATCGCACCAGTATTTTTTTATTGGATCGAGAACGACAAGAATTGGGTTCACTGATTGCCGAGGATGGAGACGGTGGTAGCCTGTTGATCGATATTCCGGCTAACAAAGGAATTGCTAGTCTCGCCGCCTTTTCCTTAAAAGTAATTAACATTCCCTTTGATGTCTATGATGATCCGCGATCCGAAATGGCGCAGAAGACGGATCGCCGTACCGGATACCGCACCTATACCATTTTGGCTTGGCCCCTACTAAACGAGGAACAAGATCTCGTGGCGGTGGTGCAATTAATCAATAAATTAAAGTCCAACTACCAACCGGAAGATGATCTAGTCAATAAGATTGATCCTCGTGGTTTTACCCAAGATGATGAAGTCCTATTTGCCAAGTTTGCCCCTTCGATTCTCCAGATTTTAGAACGATGTCAATTTTGTTACCAACTTGCCCAAAAACTCCGAGAAACGACGGATATTCAACCCGGTAGTTTGCGAGAAATTGAATTGGTTGAGCAACTTCAGCGACAAGAACGACAGTTACAGAAGAATCTTCAACGGCTCTAGAGGGAGCAGGGGCAGCAGGGGCAGCCGTGGCAGCAGAGGGAAAAGAGGCGTTCCGATAAAACATCTTTTGTAGGGGCGGGTTTTACTGCTAACATTTCGTTTTCACCCTAATGTAACTAAACCCGCCCCGACCTAACCATTCAATTATCGCAAATGACGCATGACCAATGACAAATGACCAATGACGAATGACGAATCTCCATTAACTCCACACCCCTTGAATACAAAAGGTAATACCTGGATTTTGGATATTCAGGAACAACTTACTCCCATCTGGAGAAAAGCAAACGCCGGCAAATTCGCTGGTATTAATTGCGTTACGAGCAAACTTATAAATTTTGCCTGCTGCATTTACACCAACAATAAATTGCTCTCCATTCCCATCTTCACATAAGAATAGATCACCAAAGGGTGCCACTGTAATATTATCTGGATTATCCAGTTCGCTTTCGCGTTCTGACTCAACCACTAATGTCAGCGTGTGATCAGCAGGATTGTAAGCAAAAATTTGACCTTGCCCAATTTCACCGCCACTTGTACAGACAAAATAAATCAAGCCATTACCATACCATGCTCCTTCACCCCGGTTAAAAATAGCTGCTCCTTTATTTTGAGCTTCTTGACGTAGCGTGTCCTCAACTGGATCAACATCCTCAATTTTGACCCATTCCACAGCTAAAGGCTGACCTTTCTTCGACAAAAAATCCCTGCTGGTATTGACTGTAGGCATACCTTTAATCACCAATGCTTCCAGAATACCGCCTGCTTTGAGATTATAGGGTTGCTGGGGACGGAAGCGATAAAAGCAGCTATCTCCTCTATCTTCGGTTTGGTAGATATATCGACTAACTGGGTCTACGGCTACGGCTTCGTGGTTAAAGCGACCCATTGCCACTAGAGGTACAGGTTTGACCAACCCGCCTCTAACTGGAACTTCAAAGTTATAGCCGTGCTTTTTTGAGACATTCAGCGGATCTCCGAGTTTGTTTCCCGCAGGTGTTGAGGTATTCTCTTCGCAACTAATCCAGGAACCCCAAGGGGTTGGTCCACCCGCACAGTTACGATATGTTCCCGCTAGGGAGGCATAGTCGCGCTGCAAGTCTCCATTCTTGTCAACGATTAATGTAGTCGTTCCTCCTAAACATAAAGGATCGTACTTCTGCAAGTCCGATGCCTTTACGCCAAACTTGTTGATTTGATTCGGGCTAAGTTCGTGATTGCGAACTAGGATTGTCGTGTCTCTGAGTCCGGGAAATGCTGCCATGCCATCATGATCACCGGGTACAGGATTCCCATCGCTCATGATATCCCCGGTTTTTGAGAAGGCTTTATAGGTAAATCCGGGTGGTAAGTCCAATAAACCTCTGGGGTCAGGGACGAGGGAACCAAAGCCCGCTCCATTTGTGGATTGACCATGGGTCGCTCTGGCGTAAAAGGCTTCCAACGGGGAAACCATAAATGCTCCGGCGGCGCTCGCGCCTGCCAAGGTCAGAAAACTACGTCGGGATAACGCCACTGTCTTCCTCCAAAAAGTTACATCCAAATTTTACTCTAAGTCGTTGGATACAATTAAACTTGAGCTTGATGAGGTACAGTCTCTAAGCAAGATCCCCGACTTCGTAGGAGTTGTCGGGGATCTGTCTGTGTAGTTTTAATTAACTAAAGTCAGAAATTTATAAAAGCCGTTGGCATCATTATCGATTCTTTAATTTGTCGGTAAAATCGAGTTAATTATAACTCAAAGTCAACTTATTTAACATTTTTTAATAATCGAAATACCCAAAACAGAGTAATAGTCCTGAAAGCTGGATAAATCTGAGTAGTTAGTAATGTAGCTCTAGTGAATTTATTTCTCTGGGTATGAAATTTTATCCCCTGATTCCGGCAAAAAAAATTCAGTTCAGTGCAGGATTATTATTGCTAGTTTTTTTCGGCTCTGGATGTAATAATCAATTCGATGCATTAGCCACGCAGACTTGTAGTGAGGCAGAATTAGCTGTGGCTGAAGCCCAGCAGCAATTTGAGCAAGTTGAGGATAAATTAGCTAGATCAAGTCAGTCAGATATTCAGACGATTGATACATCGGTATTGCAAGAGCTGCAAGAAACCCAAGAGTACGCTTTTGAGATTTGCAATCAAGGAGGATAGCTAAAAGGAGGGTAGGAGTATAGGGTGTCTAAGTATTTGTGAATATTTTTTTATGGTGCAATCCTAACTATTTTCTGATTAAAATTCAATTTCAAAGACTGTATTATTAGCTTTCTTTATTTCCAGCTTGCCATTAAGCTGTGCCACTAAAGCGCGGACTAATTGCAACCCCAAGCTTTTGGGTGAATTAAATTCGATCAATTCAATTGGTGTTGGCTTGTTATTGCCCACGATCAATTTATTTTTTGGGTTCTCTTTTTTCTTGGAATAAATTTCAATCCATATATGACCTTTGTAATTGTTTGCTTTGAAGGCATGTTTTAAAGCATTAGAGATGAGTTCATTGAGAATTAACCCGCAATAAATTGCGGTTGATAGATCAAGGTTTAAATCTTGGTCGATATTAAGGTGTAGACGAATAGATTCGGGATGAATAGCATAGGTTTGAATCAAATGATAGGTAAGATTCTCAATATAATTGAGAAAGTCAATCCGCTGCAAGTGATCAAATTGATAGAGTTCCTCATGAATAAGAGCCATTGATTTAATTCGGTTCTGGCTGGCTTGGAAGAGGGCAAAAATATCAGGGTCATCAATTTGCTGTGATTGGAGATCAAGCAGGCTAGAGACAAGTTGTAGGTTATTTTTGACCCGATGGTGAATTTCTTGGAACAGTACTTCCTTTTGCTGTAAGGAAATCTTAAGCTGATTCTCGATGTATTTGCGATCGCTAATATCCATTGCCGCGCAGGTAATTCCCTCTATGTCTCCGATTGAGTTGCGTAAGGGTTCGACGGTCAAATCGTAGTATCGAAGTTCACCATTAATGGTGAGAGAGACTTCCTCTCGCATTCCTATCCCACTGGTCAATACACGCTGCTTGATGGATATTAACGGTTGTGCTTCTTGGGGGGCTAGGAGTTCGCTGTCGCTTTTTCCTAAGATAGCATCCACGTCATCATCAGGAACCACATTGTAAGCCCAAGTGTAGCGTAACTCCTGATCTTGATTAAACACCACCAAGGGTGCATGTTTCAGCACCGTGCGGAAGCGGGTTTCACTTTGCCGGAGTGCTTCTTCTACCTGGTGACGTTCTCTCAATTCACGTTGTAACTTAGCATACAATTGGGCTTGATGAATCGCGATCGCACAATGATCGGCAATGGCTTGGACAAACTCAATATCCTCTCGGTTCCATTCCCGTGCCTGATCACACTGGTGTAGACTAATCCCACCAATATAGAAATTTTGGTAAAGCAACGGCACAATCAAAATAGCGCAAATTTCACATTCCTGCGCCGCCTCGATTAACACATCGGGAAAATTGGGAGTAATTTGCGGGACAACCACAGGCTCACCCTGGCTCAATTCCTGGTGGTGATACCGATAAAAATCACAGTAGACTCCCAAAATACTCTCCCGTTGGGCGGTCGCTTCCGAAACATGATGTGCCGTCATTTGCGACTCACTATCCGGTCGAAAAATCAAACAGCGACTGACATTAAGTGTTTCATGGAGCTGATCGACCGTAGTTTGGAGAATATCTTCCAACACCAGTGTACCGCGCATCGCTTGCACAATTTGGTTGAGTAATGTCTGTCGGGAGACTTGGCGTCGCAGTTCAATGAGTTCCTGTTCTAATGCGGTAATATGGGTTGGGTGAGAAGAGTTTACCTGTAGGTGAGAGTTAGATGGCTGCTCGACGGACATGGTTCTCCTTAGGGGAAGGATATGACAGAAAAAATTTGATCCTAGTTCATTAAAGGAGGTTTTGGATAGGTATCAGCAGTTAGGTGTTTTCGTCTCTGTCTCACGGTATATTAGTTCTACCCAAAGTGGTAGGCTGAATAAATAGCTATCAAATCACTTCATTATTTCATCAGAAACAGAGAGTTTGTTTTACTATTCATAATCTCATTTCATCGCGATCGCGTTTAGTTTTAGAGGGCAGTTTGCCGCGCATTCTTCATCCCTCAGTAAACACCTAGAGACCACTTGAAGTTAAACTGAAGACTTAAGAATCCGTGATCGACATCTCCGTCGGACATCGGCAGTGAGCGCTAGCTGAAGTGATTCATCAATGACCCTCGGATACTTCGAGGAGAACTCTCACCATTCAACTCTTGCAATCCGGCTCTAGCACAGTATAGAACTATCCAGGCTGATTATGTCTGAATTAAGAGAAAACAACATTCCCCTCCAGACGGGATCGCGCAGTGAATTGCGAGAGTTAGTTCGGACTCAACTGCAAATGCTGTTGGAACAAGAAAATTTTCAGGGCGCTAAACAGGTATTAGTTCCTGTACAACCTGTGGACATCGCCGACGCGATCGAAGGATTGCCCGACGCCCTACAGGTTATCGCGTTCCGCTTACTCTCGAAAGCTGAGGCGATCGAAGTTTACGAGTACCTTGACTCTAGCGTCCAACAATCGCTGATCGAGGAATTTAAACGCCAAGAGGTACTTGACATCGTGGACAAAATGTCCCCCGATGATCGAGTGCGATTATTTGATGAATTGCCCGCCAAAGTGGTTCGTCGTTTGCTGGCTCAACTGAGTCCCCAGGAACGCCAAGCCACCGCCCAACTCCTCGGTTATGAAGCCGATACCGCAGGGCGAATCATGACCCCGGAGTATATTTCCCTGAAAGAAAGCTTAACCTTGGGCGAAACCCTGGAACGGATTCGGAGTTTAGCCAGTACCACGGAGACGATTTATTACGTTTATGTCACCGATGCAGAACGACATCTGAGTGGAATCGTTTCATTGCGGGATTTGGTTGTGTCTCCACCGGAGCAAACTCTAGGTGAAGTAATGAGTCGTGATGCCGTTTGTGTTCACACGGATACCGATCAAGAAGAAGTGGCGCGGTTAATCCAACGTTACGACTTTCTGGCTGTACCTGTGGTTGATCGAGAACATCGTTTGGTGGGAATTGTCACCGTTGATGATGTGATCGATATTTTAGAACGAGAAACCACTGAAGATATCTATGCCTTGGGGGGTGGGGTACAATCCGGGCGCGATAATTACTTTCAAACCAGCTTAATTACCGTTGCCCGCAAACGAGTGGTTTGGTTATTTGTGTTGTTACTGACAAACAGTGTGACTGCCACCATTATTAACTCTCAAGCAGACATCTTACAAAGAGTTGTGGCGCTGGCGGCATTTATTCCTCTGTTGACAGGTACAGGGGGAAATGTGGGCGCTCAATCGTCAACGGTGGTGATTCGCGGTTTAAACACTGACGAAATTCGAGATATGGGTTCATTACAGGTAATCGGGCGTGAAGCTATGGCAGGAGCGCTACTGGGAACAATTTTAGGCTCAGTGGCAACGGTTTGGGCGTATCTGCTCAGAGATGATATCTTTGTTGCCGTTGCTGTGGGTATCAGTTTAGTCGCGATCGCGATTCTGGCATCGGTAGCGGGTTCAGCGTTACCGTTTCTGTTCCGTTCCCTGGGATTAGATCCCGCCTTGATGTCAGCCCCGTTTATTACCACGGCGGTTGATGTGTTGGGTGTGTTGATTTATTTTAATATTGCCAGGATGGTTCTTGGTCTTTAATTATAAGTAGGTGGACACAATTAGAGTTAACGGTTGAGATTGGGGAACAGGGAACAGGGAACAGGGAACAGTACAGAATGTCCTAACCTGTCAAGGTAGCTGCTATATTTGTCATTCGTCATTTGTTTATGTCATTTGTTTATGTCATACTCGCTCCCGAAAAGAAGCAAGCTACATCTTATGTTTGTTCATAATTCATAATTCCAAGACTATAGATGAATTCTCATGACAGGGAATGCTAACTCACCGTCTGAAAATTGCCGAGTGTATCTTTGTTGCTGTCTCAATCATTGGCTGGGCTGTCGCGGCGGCGTCTGGTGAAATTATCTATGGGGCGGTTCCATTGTCGATTACCCTGTTGCTCAATCTGATCAATCGCCTCCGGTTTGAGCAACACAGCCGAAATCGGTTAACGGGAGCCATGGCGCAATTACATCGCCAAGTATCCCAAGAGAGTCAATTGTTATACCAACAGCAACTTAAGCAAGCACTCGCCTCTCTACAAGCAAAACTCCCCGACTATCTGGCTCAAATTGAGAATCCCGCTTCGGAATTAGGGGCGATCAAAATTGCCCAACTTCAAGCTCGAATTGTTAGCGTGGAACAATCGCTGCGGAATGTTGTAGATTATCTCAATAGTGCCTCATTGCCTAACCACATCGAGCAATTAGAAGCCGCGATCGCACAAGTCACTGCCGATCTTGATCAGCTACAATACCAAATCCCTTTTGCTACCAATCCCGAACAACCAACCCATTGGCATACAGAGGCGGGAGGTGAACCATCCCTGTTTCCTGTCGCTTCTGAATCAGTTTCCCCTGTGAGGAGAGCTGGGGAAGCTGGGGAAGCTGGAGAAGCTGGGGAAGCTGGGGAAGCTGGGGAAGCTGGGGGAGCTGGGGAAGAGAACATAAAAGCGTATCCGAGTGCTTTTGTCCCTGAACCAATCCTACCCAATTGGGACTTCCGATTCACTGTGAAAGGACATCAGGATTGGGTGAGTGCATTGGCAATAAGTTCAGATGGACAAATTCTTGCCAGTGGTAGTTTAGACAAAACCGTGAAGCTGTGGCATCTAGAGACGGGGGATCTGATTCACACATTTAGTGATCATCAACAGGGAGTTCTCTGTCTTAGCTTAAGCCCTGATGGTCAGTGGCTGGCGAGTGGGGGATTTGATCAGACGATTAAGGTCTGGAAACTAGAGACTGGAGAATTATGCCATACGTTGACAGGTCATAACGGTTCCGTGCGATCGCTGGTGATTATGCCAGATAACCAAACTCTGATCAGTGGTAGCTTTGATCAAACCATTAAGCTATGGCAATTGGATCAGGGAAAATTCGTCCAGGATTTAGTCCAAGACGCCGGACGATTATCCGCGATCGCATTAAGTCCAGATGGCAAAACCCTTGCCAGTGGCGGCGGAGATGGCATTGTTGATCTGTGGCATGTTCAGCCGTTTGATCTAGAATTCAGTCTCACCGACAATCTGAGTTCGATCAACTCTCTTGCCTTAAGTCCCAATGGGCGTCGGTTAGCCGCCGCCTGTACCGATGGTACTCTGAAGGTATGGCAACTTGATAGTGCGGAACGGGTAGAGAGTTGGCAATGTCCCTCCGCTCCCGCCATGTCGATTATATTTAGCGATAACGGGCAAAGTGCGATCGCGGCTCATGCAGACGGTACGATTAAGATCTGGTGGCTAGGCATCGATGAACCGTTGCTTGTCTTGGACAATAACGATGCTGGTTCTGTGGTATCTGTAGCTCTCAGTCCAGATGGTCAGTGGTTAGCTGGAGGCAATCGGGATGGTACAGTTAAACTTTGGCAGCAATTATAAGCCATGGCATGTCTGTAGGGGCGGGTTTAGGGACTTGATGCGTGGCTATTGATGGTAACGTTTCTGCAAAACCCGCCCTGACCGAGTGTTGACCCTTCACTCCGGAAAGAGGGCATGGCACGTCTTCAGGTTTGTGTAGGGGCGGGTTTTACTACTATCGTTTTTCACCTAACCATAAATGTAACTAAACCCGCCCTGACTATTACCGAATGGCTGTATTCATTCCCGTTCCCTATTCCCTATTCCCTGTTCCCTGTTCCCTGTTCCCTGTTCCCTGTTCCCTGTTCCCTTGACAAATGACAAATGACAAAAATAACTGGCTTTTTATCGCTGAATCTGTTGCTATTGCCGCTTCATTTGTCGGGGCGATAATAGCTGTAATATCGGGACAGATAATTTATGGATTAGCGCCTTTAGTGATTTCCCTGTTACTCAATCTAATTAACCGCCGTCGTGTTGTACAACAGCTTCGGCGCAAGATTAGCGATCGCACTCAAATTGACAATTTAAGTCGAGATATCCAAACCTTACGTGCAGATGTCGCTCAACTAAAGCAACCTGACTTGAATCAGATGTCTAGAGAGGAACTGTCTGCTGTTGTCTCTACCGTTGAGGCAATTAATGAGAAGCAAAAGGCGTTACGAGGTTCTCTGGCTCCCCTACAATCAAAACTTGATGAATTAAATCAAAAATTCAGGCAGCGTCCCGAATTAGAACAGATTGAGACATTAGCCGGGATTATCGTAGCTCTCAAACAGACCATCGATCAACTTCCCCAACCTGATCGTACCGCCGCTTCTGTCAACCCAGAGCGAGTTGAACAATTAGAACGTGCGATCGCCCAAATTCAACAGGAACTCTCACAACTTCAGCAGTGATTGATCCGATAATCATTAACAATCGATTCCACTACAAAGACCTAGCATCCAATTTTCGCGTCCGTAGATTTTGAGGGCTAAACCATAATCGCCATTTTCTAAATACGACAAGGCTTCTATTGCGTCCCATCGATAACGTTTTTCCTCAAAACAAGAAGGCATTAAATCAAGGTCAAACACGGGGACTCGAAAATCAGCACCAATTTTCCCTGTATCACGCAATCTTTTTAGGGCAATCCAGCGATGATGACCCGAATCTAACT
This sequence comes from Coleofasciculus sp. E1-EBD-02, assembly GCF_040218245.1. Classification (NCBI taxonomy): domain Bacteria; kingdom Bacillati; phylum Cyanobacteriota; class Cyanophyceae; order Coleofasciculales; family Coleofasciculaceae; genus Coleofasciculus; species Coleofasciculus sp. E1-EBD-02. Next base: position 30,083 of record NZ_JAVJQN010000248.1, read on the forward strand.
GTACACGTCCCATCTTGTTTTTCAGAAAGAAACTGACAAGCGGAATTCCTTTCCATCCATATTCAGCAATGCTGTCAGCAATTGTAGCGGCATACTCATCTGTGTTAGCAGCATCTAGTCCCCATTGATTGAATGCATCAAACAGCAAATCTACGGGAATCCAATAAGACGCCTTAAGCATTTTACGAACGGCGTTTACAGCAATCTCTTTCTCTCGGTCAGTTAATTCACCCTCTAAAATGCCCAAGTGCTGCCCGGTGAAATCTGTCCAGTCTGATGTTCTAAAATTAGACAGAGGATTTAATTGCTCCCAGGCTTTGGCAACACAAGATTTCTCATACTCAATCGCTTGCGTCTTTCTCTTCGCCGTCTGTTGAGCGGCTTGCCGTCTTTTGGAAATTTTCTTTTTCCATGCGGCAAAATCCGAGGATTCCTCACACTGTTTCACTCTCTGAATATCAAACAGTTGAACGGGAGGCTTCTTTCGAGAATACGGATTAGGACTGGTCTTATCTGCCTGTCCTAAAAAATTGCGAATAGCCCCCTTAGTCCAACCCCTTTCTAAAACGGCAGTTTTTGTCAAATACGTCTTGTCTGACATATAGCAATCCTATTTGAGTTGTGTCCAAACATCTGATAATTTTCGGGAATGGGTAATGGGCAATGGACATTTGTTCTCTCATCTCCCTCATCTTGCCCATCTTGCCCATCTATCTGTCCAACCAGATGTTTCAAGACTTTCCGATACAAGGAACGGCTCAAGTTGGAAGCGGAACACAATTTGCAACATTTGCGTCCATAGCTACTACATCGAGCTGTTAATATCCAATAAGAACACGCCTCCATTTTGCCAATTGTACAACCTTGTGCCACAGTCAAAAACACCACTCTCAGAGATTCCCACAAGACGGAATCGATTAGCTATGGATAAAAGACACCCTTTTCAGCCTACCACTATGTCACCTCTCGCCTTACTCTCCAACTCTCCAGTGAGTGTCTTGAGACTCTGGCGCTGGGGAACAGCACTTGCCACAGCCACATTTGCCAGTGGACTATTGATTACTCCCGCCGTTGACGCTCAATCTGCTGCACCGCAACCCATATTTGAAAATGTAAAACTGGGGCGACGATTTTCACCTGATCCGTTGATTATTCGGGGTATTAGTGGCGGTTCTGTCTCAACTGAAGATGTTTCGGGGCGTACTGAAACACCAACGGGTTCTTGTATCGGGTATATTGATGAACAGCCTGATCATATCCTAGAACTCACGTCGTTTTTCAACTATCTCAGTTTGCAAGTGGAAAGCCCGGAGGATACGACTCTATTGGTGAAAGGTCCAGGTGGGAGTTGGTGTAATGATGACGCTGAAGGCAAAAACCCCGGAATTTCAGGTCAGTGGTTAGCAGGGGAATATAAAGTTTGGGTTGGTTCTTTTCAAGAAGATAAGTATCATCCCTACGTGATTCGGATTAGCGAAGTTCAACTTCTCAATCCGGGACCTTCTCGGCGTTGACGGGGTGAGGGGTGTGGGGAAGCGGGGGAAGCTGGGGAAGCAATGTAGAGACGTGCCATGGCACGTCTGGGAGCTGGGGGAGATGGGGACACTCATGTAGAAACGTACCATGGTGTATCTGTGTGTAGGGGCGGGTTTAGGGACTAATATTGATGGTTTTCCTTAGCTTGGCTGCAAAACCCGCCCTGACCAAATGACAAATGACGATCTTCACCGTTATAGCAACCGCCATAGCTGTTATAGCAAAAGGCAGAGGGCAGAGGGCAGAAGGCTCCAAGGGAAAAGATTGACTGGTCAAGGTTTGGCGCATTTTGCTGTGTCCTAATCGCCTTGGCGACTGCTATAACATGCGATGTCTGCTACACTCAATATTTAGGCAGGGCGGGTTTTGGCTCAACGTTATCATTTATAGCTACACTAAAGTCCCTAAACCCGCCCCTACACCCCTAAACCCGCCCCTACACCAGGGCGGGTTTTGGATAAACGTTATCATCTATAGCTATACTACAGTCCCTAAACCCGCCCCTACACAATCAACACTTTTCCTTCAATTGCTGACGTTTGTTTTGTAACGCCACCTTTACCTGGTCATATTCCTGATCGATTTGTGTCAATAAACGACTCGTTAACGTCAGTGGATTATCGGTTTCATCTTCAATGTCTATCGTTTCTAACTGCTTACAAAGTTCAGAAAGGTTAATCGCACCAACCGTACCACTGGTAGATTTGAGACTGTGAGCCGCCTGTTGACAAGTGGTTAGCGTCTCAGGTGAAAGTGTGATTGTCTGGGAATCCAGTGCTTGGTTCATCACCCCCAACAACTGAGCGCCTTCATCCAAAAAGCTATCAATCACTTGGATTAAGACTTGATCATCTTTGACCATATCGCACAGTTGTTGAAAAGCTTGGTCATCAATCACATCATGTCCGTCTAAATCGTTATTATTTCCTTGTACCTTGCTCCCTTGCTTGTTTGCTTGGAGCCTCTGCTCTCTGGCTTCTGCCTTCTGGAAACTCCGAGTTTCCTGTACCTTTTTTGGCACTCCCTGCAACGATCGCACCAGTTCCTCGACCCGAATCGGCTTGCTGATATAATCATCCATACCTGCCTGCAAACAGGTTTCGCGATCGCCTCGCATAGCATTAGCCGTCATCGCGATAATATGAGGACGGTTTTCCGGTGACCATTCCTGGCAGATGCGCTGAGTTGCTTTCAAACCATCCATTTCCGGCATTTGCACATCCATTAATACCACATCATAAGACTGGCGGTGCAATGCTTCGAGGACTTCTAAGCCATTGGCGGCGACATCCGCTCGATACCCCATGCGCCCCAGAATATGCAACCCCACTTGCTGGTTAACCACATTATCCTCCGCCAACAGAATCCGTAACGGTAGAGTTGAACCCATATACGGATCAATCGTCGGTGAAATCTCACAGGTTGACCGCACTTTCACCGGTTGACCGACTAATACATCCATCAGCACATTGTAGAGTTGAGACTGCTTAATCGGCTTAGTCAGAAACGCCGCAAACTTGGCTTCATCCAGTTGACCACTGTTTTCTGGCTTGCCGATTGAGGTTAACATAACCAAGGGAATCTCTTGACCATTTGGCTGTTGGCGTATCTGTGAGGCGAGATTTACCCCATCCATTCCGGGCATGTGCATATCCAGAATCGCTAAGTCAAATGTCTCCCCTTGGTGTAGCCAGTCTAATGCCTGATTACCCGACTCAGCCGCACGGGTCAGCACCCCCCACGATTGACCTTGTAGAGTTAAAATGCGGCGATTAGTGGCATTATCATCCACAATTAACATCCGCTTGCCTTCAAGCTGAGGTTGCCGGAGATCCAAATTACTGAGATTATCAATGTGACAGACTGGGGCAACAATCGTGAAGTAAAAGATAGAACCCTTCCCTACTTCACTTTCTACCCAAATTCTCCCCCCCATCATTTCACTCAATCGCTTGGATATGACCAACCCTAATCCTGTCCCTCCATAGTGGCGACTGGTGGAGGAATCGACTTGACTAAAGGCTTTAAATAACCGATCTAACCGATCTGGGGGAATGCCAATTCCTGTATCTTTAACTGCAAACAAAATTTCATACTCTTGTTCCTTGTGATGGGTGTGAGAGAGTTGGTCTAATGACTGGGGACTTACCCGCTTAGAGGAAACCGAAACCGTCACTTCTCCCTGATGGGTAAACTTGAGGGCATTACTGAGTAAATTAACCAGAATTTGCCGTAGTCGGGTAATATCGCCGCGAATCGTGTTGGGGGTGTGAGGATCAAACAGATATGCCAGTTCTATGCCCTTTTCTGCGGCTTTTGGCGTTAGCAGATCCAGAGATTCTTCAATACAGGTTCGCAGATTAAACGGTTGTTCCTCCAACTCCAATTTGCCGGACTCAATTTTGGAGAAGTCGAGGATATCATTAATAATCGTCAGCAGGGCTTCGCCACTGTGGCGGATTGTTTCGGCAAATTCGGCTTGTTCCTGATCCAGTGGCGTATCCAACAGCAGTCCCGTCATGCCAATCACTGCATTCATTGGCGTGCGAATTTCATGACTCATGGTTGCTAGAAAGTCACTTTTGGCGCAGTTGGCAGCTTCAGCCACCTGTTTAGCTTTTTCTAAGGCTAAGTTTTGTTCGGCTAACTGTTGTCGTTGGTGCTTTTCTTGTTCCAGGAGTTGGGCTTGGGCAAGGGCAATTCCCACTTGATCGGCAACGGCTTCAAGTAATTCAATTTCATCATTACTCCATTGACGAAACTGATCGCACTGATGTAGACAAATCACCCCATTGGGTTTTTCCTTATACGAGGTGCGAACGACTAACATAGATTTCAGGTTTACCTGGTCACACATTCCCGTGGCATTTTGTAACAAAGGCTCGTTGTAAACATTGTTAGAGGCGATCGCGCGATCGGCGGCTAATACCTGTTGAATATGCGGATTGTTAGCCACCGGAATCTTGACATTGAGAATGGATGAGTAACCCGGTTCTAAATATTCGGCAACAAACGGGATTTGGGGGGCGGGTGAAGCGACATAGGTGTGAATTACACAACGATTGACGCGAAAGGCTTGACCAATTTGAGTAGCAGTAGTTTGAAAAATTTGTTGGGCGTCTAAACTTTGGCGAATGTCTTGGGTGATTTGCTTAAGCAGTAATGAGCGCTGGAGTTGCTGTTGTAAGGCGGCTTCTGCTTGTCTGCGTTCGGTTAAATCGGCTTGGGCTTGTTGATAGAGTTCCGACTGCTGTACTGCAATGGCAACTTGCGTGGCAAGTTGTACCAGTAACTCTGTTTCTTGAGGCTGCCAATGTCTCGGCAGATTACAATGGTGGGCAATCAGCAGTCCCCACAATTTTTGTCCCTGTATAATCGGTACGACTAAATTTGCCCTCACCTGTAAATCGGCAAGAAAGTTACGATAACAGGACTCTAGATTAGCCGTGTGGATATCCTCCAGGGTGTGAATATCACCCTTTTGGTAACGCACCGCCGACTTCTCACCAAAGCAGGGATCAAAAATCGTGCGCCCCAATACTGATAACTCTTTCACGGCGACAGACTCGACTTCGACTACGCCACTCCAGTCGGGATTGAAGCGGTAAATTAACACCCGATCCGTTTGCAGGAAATGCCGTACCTCCGTTACCGTCGTGTTCAGAATCTCGGTTAAGTGTAACGATTGACGAATACGGCGGGCGATCGCACCCACTAATCGTTCTCGTTCGGCTTGCTGTCGGAGGGCGGTTTCCGCCTGTTTACGTTCAATGAGTTCCGTGGATAACTGCTGATACAATTCAGACTGTTGAATCGCGATCGCGACTTGGGTGGCTAGTTGCTGAAGCAGATCAATATCAACGGTTTGCCAATGTCGAGGACGATGACAATGGTGGGCAATCAGTAACCCCCATAATTTTTGTCCCTGGAGAATCGGTACGACTAAATTTGCCCTGACCTGAAGATCGGCTAAAAAGTCGCGATAACAGGTTAAAATATCTGCCGTGTAAATATCCTCCACGGTATGAATATAACCCTGTTGGTAACGCACCGCCGACTTCTCGCCAAAGCAGGGGTCATAAATGGTTTGCCCCAAAACAGATAGCGTTTTTGATTCCACTGACTCCACGGCGACGACGCCACTCCAATCGGGATTGAAGCGATAAATTAACACCCGATCCGTTTGCAGGAACTGTCGCACTTCAGTCACCGTGGTATGGAGAATATCCTCCAACTCCAACGACTGGTGAATCCGCAGCGCGATGGAGCGAATTAACCGCTCCCGTTCGGCTTGTTGCTGCGACGTGGTTTTGGCGTGCAGGCGTTCCGTCACATCTTGAATTAAGGCTAAGATATGAATCTGACCCTCTGAGGTTTCAATTCTGGATGTGGAGATCGATAAAATACGGTGATTGCCATCCGCCCGAACGATGTCCCATTCCTCAGCGACTAAATCCTCCCCCCGTTGCATCTGAGCAATTCGCTTGACGGCTTGGCTGCGTTGTTTCGGATCGGGATAGAATGTCTGATACCAGCCTCGACGGTTGATTTCTTCAACGGTATACCCAGTAATCTCCACCATCTGCTGATTCCAAACTGTGAAGCGGATATAGGGATACGTCTCAATACTATGGCAGACACACACGCCTTCTCCCATCCGTTCGATCAGTTGGGTTTTAAAGGAATATTCAGCTTGTAGGGTTGCCTCGGCTTGTTTGCGATCGGTAATATCGGTATGAGTCCCTACCATGCGGATCACTTGACCTGCGGCATCTTTTTGATGAATCGCCCGGGACAAAATATAAACAGTTGATCCGTTTTTATGATGGAAGCGTTGGACGGTTTGGAAACGAGAAACCTTACCACTGTTATAATCTTCAACCAGTTTTAACGCGGCAATCCGATCCTCCTCAAAAATTACCTTCTCCCAAGATGCGAATTCATTCGGCAATTCCCAATCGGCGTAACCCAGCATTTCTTTCCATCGGGGCGAGAAATAAATTTCCCCAGTAATCATATTCCAGTCCCAAAATCCATCCTGGGAGGCGCGGAGAATTAATTCCAACCGTTCTGTCGCTGTTTTGACGATATGGGCAACCTGAGGCGGCTCAATTGCATGATCGCCGGGAGTTTCCACTAATGAAGAGGAGGGAAGACAACGGGATGCTGAAGGGACTTGTATCAACTCACTGAATTCCGTTTGCCAGTCTTTCCCGTTCAATGTGGGATTGCTGGCTATTGTTTGAATCAACTGCAAACGCTGATGGCTTGTTTCCACAGTCGTTTCCGCTTGACTTAAGTCATTGAGGGTTTGCTGTAGTTGGTTGGCTTGTTGATTAATTGTTTGCTGTAATTGTTCAACTTGATTCAGCAGCGCCAGAGGATTCAGAGCTTTAATGATGTTCGTTGGGGTGAAAATGCCGAGAAGATTTTCCGGAGATTGATAAACTAATTGAGGGATTTGTCCGACTTGCCGCATCTGTTCGAGTCCCTGCTTTAGGGAATCCTCCGGATGGAGACTCAACAGCGGTTTTTTTACCACCATAGACACTGGTGTTTTTGACAAGTCAAGTCCAAATACAGATAGCTGTAAACAGTGGATTAAATCCTGCTCTGTAATTAGTCCGACTGGTAAGGAATGGGCAGAAACTAAGGATAAGGGTGACGCGATCGCACTCTTTTGAAACCTTCTCCCATTGGTTTCATCACCGATTACCGTTTCCTGAATCAATACAGCACAAGTTTCCTGAGTCTTAATTAGCTGTTGCGCCACGTCCAGAATAGAAGTCGTCAACGAAACGTTTAGCCCAGGAGTCGTCATTGTCGCCGCCACCGATTGCGACTTAAGTAAATTTAGCTCAGGCAGCCCTTGACAAATACTATTTTCTGTGATTAATCCAATGAATTTACCTGTCTTATCCAAAACCGGGAGAAAATCAATCGAATAGCTTTCAAAAAGGGATAATGCCGTAAACAAATGACAGGACTCAGAGAGGGTTAAAGTAACAGGCGATCGCACCATTACATCAGCCACCTGGGTGTCCTGAAAATTCACCCCAGCCAGCATCAGCTTAATCAAGTCTCGTGTGGTAACTATCCCGATCAACGCCGAGTTTTCGGTAACCAAGACGCAGCGATGAGAACGTCCCGGTTCTCTGGTAATTTGTCCAGATTGGTATCCCGACAAGGATTGTCCTTGATTTAATAACGCGATCGCTTCAACTAGAGTTGCTTCAGCCTCAATCGTGAGGGGATGATCGTCAATAAAATGCTCTAAAGCAGGTAAGGTAATGGCGGTGGTGTCAGGCTGCATAATAATTGGGTAGGGCGCAGGCTGTAGCTGGGACGAACTAACTCCAAGGCTGTAAAGTTTATGCTATATGCTTTTTCTCTCTCCTCTTGATTAACTGTAGGGCTATTTCCGTTACACTGCACTAGCAGCACATACCTATTCTTTATACTGCCAAACTTTGAAAAAATCCGCAGCCTCTTCTCCAGAGGTGAGAACTTATTTTTTCTTAACTTTTGTCATTGGTTATACTTAACCCTCCAAATCTAAATCCGGTTCAACACCAAGCGATCGCAATTGTTCTATCAATCTTGCTACCCGTCGCCTTTCTCGTTCAACTTCTTGCCTTTCTCGTTCTGAGGGAGTCAAAATCCAGTTGCTTTGTGCATCATACCAACGTAACCAGGTGCGATCGCATTCCCCATAGAAACCCTGCCACAGTCCTAACCCTAGCTGAATATCGTTCATCCACACACGCGGTTCGCTCAAGTCTAACTCGGTGTAACTACTACCCATTAACTGAAACGCTCTTAGCTGGTTCGTGCGACCATTAAACACGATGTAATAGGGAACGCGCAAAATACGTTCATAGACTTCCCACTTTGTCGGCGGTTGATTCGCTTCCCGCAGCGTTTGCCCCAAGTCTTCTTTTTCAGTACCCGGTGAAATCAGTTCTACCACGACAAAGGGATTAACTTCTTCTTGCCACACCACGTAACTCATGCGTAAATCCCGTTGTTCGTAGAGTCTATCAACCCCCACCACCGCAAACCAGTCAGGGCGTTTGTACCAATTGGGTTGGCGTGGATTGTAGTAAAGATTTAAATCGCTGGCAACAAAAATGCGATCAGTTGGGTAGTTAGGAGGATAGAAGGTATCTTCAAGGAAACGCGCTTGTAGTAGGTGATATTTGTCAGGCAAACCGGGTTCCTCTGGGTCTTCGCTTTTGAGATCGTACATCGTGGGCAAAACTTTTTTCGGGTCTTGAGGCGGGTCAGTTTGAAACATGGTTTTTGTCATTGGTCATTGGTCATTTGTCATTTGTAAGGCTTTGAGGATTATTTATTAACTTAACAGGGTTGAGTTTATTTCCACCAATATGTAGAGACGTTGCATGCAACGTCTCTACAATGGTGCCGAAAGTCCTAATCGATGTGTCTACTGCTATAACGCCCCTGCTGCCGTTCGGTCGAAAATATCTCCAGAAAGGTGAGTTGTAATATTCATCGCCTGGACGACAGGTAACTTCTCTAACCCTTGACCATATTCAATCACACTCACACCACCATTCCCTTGTTTAATACTCCAGAATGATTCTGAACTCAATCCCAAAACATGGCAAAGAATAACTTTATTAATCGCATCGTGTGCCACAACTAAACCCGTCTTGAGTTCTGAGTCAGCCATCCCAGCTTTGACCTGAATCATCCTATCCCAAGCGGCTGTAGCCCTCTCCCATACTTGGTTTAAATTTTCACCATTGGGCATTTGTACCGTCGCTGGAGCAACTTTCCATTGATGCAATAAATCGGCATATTCTTGATTAATTTCTGACTCTAATTTCCCCTCCCAAAGTCCATGATTAATTTCGCGAAACTTTTCCTCAAGTTCTAGCGTAATACCACTGTGATACTGAAGAATTAATTCAGCCGTTTCCTTGGGACGTAACATCGGACTGGTAACGGCAAAATCAATCGGAATATCCTTAAGAAACTCAGCCACCTGCTGTCCCTGTTGACGCCCATTTTCATTTAACGGGACATCAATCCCGCCTTGGAAGCGGGAGACGCGATTCCACTCGGTTTCTCCGTGACGTACCAGCAGCAGACGCAACCCCCGATTACTGGGGCGAGGCGTCGGTAACGGCGTACCAACATGAGAGGTTTGATTGAGAGACTCTAATTGCACGGGTTCACCCCAACCGCCCGTAAAATTCAGAACATTAATACAACAATTGGATTGTAAGACGGACTGGTAACGGGCGGGAGAAATACCCAAAGCGCTACTCAGCAAACAGCGATTGATGCCATTGTGTGCCACGATTAAAATTGTGCCATCTTGGTGGCGAGGTAGAATCTCTTGCCAGAATTGCTGCGCTTGTTGATAAAGTGCCAAGACAGGAAAATGCTTCCGGGTTCCCTCCGACGTAGTGATTTCCATATAGAAATCTTCCGGGCGTTCTTTCCAGCACCGATAATCTTCCGGGAATTTTTTCCGGGCGTCGGATTTAGCCACTTTTTCCCACAAGGGTAAATCAACTTCCATCAGGTTTTCTGATGGTTGAAGAGGGGGTGAGCCAGATAAATAAGGTAGAATGACCTCTGCGGTCTGCTTCGCTCGTTGGAGAGGAGAGCAATAAACAGCATCAAGGCTCAAGCTACTGAGGGCAGCACCCACCTTACGGGCATCATCAGCCCCTGTTTCCGTTAACACGGACTCATCACAGCGTCCTTGAATGAGTTGCTGGGCATTATAGCTGCTCTGACCGTGCCGTACAATAATGACGCGAGTAGTCAATCCTTTTGCTCCTATGTGACCAATTGATGAACAGTAGCCAGATTAACCCAAATGCTGGTAGCATCCTTGGGGCATCTTCAAATATCAGGGTCATTTTTAGTTTAACCGCTCACCTGCGGTGCAAAAAGGCGAGGGAGCTGGGGAAGCTGGGGGAGCTGGGGAAGCTGGGGAAGATGGGGAAGATGGGGAAGATGGGGAAGATGGGGAAGATGGAGAAGATGGGGAAGATGGAGAAGATGGAGAAGATGGAGAAGATGGAGAAGAGGTTAATTTTTCCTGTGTATCTTCCTTATCAACAGGGTTTCAAGACTTCCCCGGAAAAGCCAGAATGCGACAGATTACATCTGAAACAAAAACAGTGAGCTTTGTTACTAAATATTTTTTTATAACGTTAGAACTTATGACTTATTATTTATGACTTATGACTTATTACTTTTTTTGGGGGGTTCATGAATACTGGGTTAGTGCTTAAACGGTTAATTTTAGCCGTGCTGACGGTGGCGGTACTCTTACAAGTCAGCCTTTCTTTAGTTGAAAGCTGGGGTCAGCCTCAAATTCAAAGTCGCTTAGAACTTTACCAAACCAATTTATTACTCCATGCTGCCGAAGGTCAGAGTTTAGCAACAGAAGGAGAAGAGGATTTAACGGCGGCGCGGAATGCATTACTCGGTAATAATCCGTTTGAAAATGCCCAAGAGCAATATAAACAAGTCCTGGAAACAGCTCAAACAACTCAATCGAAAATTATCGCCAAACTGGGACAACTGTCCTCAAACCAGGATGTGACGACATCTATCGGTGATGAGCTGGCTAAACCGCAAATGCAAATCGCTCCCATTGACGAGGCTCCGATGACCTCTCAGCAGCGAAAGCAGTTGCAAAAGTCATTATCTCAGACAGAACAACTTATTGATGAACTGAATGTGCGGTTGGGACTGCTGCAAGCTCAACAGGGTAGAACAGAGATAGCAATTCAGACGTGGAATGAGTTGATTGAGCAAGAAAGACTGGAAAGTACCGCTCCAGCAACGACGCCATCCGCCAAAACTGCCGCCATATTAGCAGGTCTTTGGAGTGATCCGCCTCGAATTTTACCCGATGCAGAATCAAAAATTCAACAAAATTTAGATAGCTGGTTCCAGTATCGGGCATTGTTCCAGCTTTATCAATTGCAACAGCGTCAAGATGCCTTAGTATCCTTACAAGCTCAAGAGAAAGAGAGAGCAAAACAAGCCCTAGTCAAGTTAACTCTAATTAGTGCCATTCCCGGAATAGGCGGTCTTGTCGGGGTGGGACTCTTGCTATTTTTGCTGGGTCAGTGGTTACTTCAGGGAGAGCGATCGCTCCTCGCCACCAACAGCACTATCCGGTGGGATACGCCTTGGGATGGAGAAATGATTTGGCAAGTCTTGATTCTGGGCTTTTTCTTTATCGGTCAAATCCTCCTACCTCTGTTTATCCTGCCTCTTTTCCTCGGCTTGTTCAATCTGAATCCGGCTAGTTTTACGGTAAGAATGCAGGCATTCTATGTTTTAATGACTTACATTGTGCTAGCGGCTGGAGGATTGGGAGTCCTTTACCTTTCGATCAAGGATTTTTTACCCTTGCCAGAGGATTGGTTTCGGATTAAATTACGCAGAAAAGGGATTGTTTTGGGATTAGGTGGCTACCTAGTGGCTCTACCACTGGTGATTTTAGTCTCACTCCTGAACCAGAAATTATGGCAGGGGCAAGGAGGAAGTAATCCGATTCTTTCTCTAGTGCTAGAAGGACAGGATACAGTCGCTATTGTGATATTTTTTAGCACAGCTTGCATTGCTGCACCCCTGTTTGAGGAATTCATGTTCCGAGGGTTTTTATTACCGTCGTTAACGCGCTATATGCCTGTTTGGGGTGCCATTGTCACCAGTAGTCTCGTCTTTGCGATCGCACATCTGAGTTTGTCAGAAGTCCTCCCCTTAGCCACGTTAGGCATTGTGTTGGGAGTTGTGTACACGCGATCGCGCAATCTTGTCGCCCCCATGATCGTTCACAGTCTCTGGAATACGGGGACGTTATTGAGTTTAGTAATTTTAGGCAGTGGTGGAAATTGAGGAAGTATGGTTTGTAGGGGCGGGTTTATGGGCTTTCGTTCCGCTATTGATACTAACCTTTGTTCAAAACCCGCCCTTTCCCAATGTAGGGGCGGGTTTATGGGCTTTCGTTTCGCTATTGATACTAACCTTTGTTCAAAACCCGCCCTTTCCCAATGTAGGGGCGGGTTTTACAACTATCGTTTCTTCCCTCACCCAAATGTAACTAAACCCGCCCCGACTGTTCTTTGTTCTCTATTCTCTGTTCCCCGTTCCCTATTGCCTATTGCCTATTGCCTATTGCCCATTCCCTAAAAAAACTATTCCCTATTGCCTATTGCCTATTGCCTATTGCCTATTGCCTATTCCCTGTTCCCCAAATAGCGATCGCGCCATCATTACTCCCACTCACCAATATCTGTCCATCATGACTAAAGCCGAGGGAGAAAATCGAACCCGAAAACCCTTCCAACATCGTCATCAACTCACCCGATTCCAGATTCCATAACCCTAATCTGCCATAAGGACCTAACGCACTGGCTAAAATGTTACCCGACGGATGCAGCGCCAAGGCATTGACAAACACAGGTTTAGGATTTTCCACTGGTGTCGAAACTAATTCCCCAGTTTCGGGATTCCAAACATTAATGGTTTCAGCAAAACTCTCACTCACCAAGACGTTTCCATCCTGATTAAATGCCAATGCTCTTAAAGACTGAGGATGCTGGAGGATATGCAGGATTTCTCCACTCTGCCAATTCCATAGATGAATGGTACCGTCCTCAGAACCACTAGCCAGGAGTTCTCCATTGGGACTAAACACAAGAGAGAGGGTTAAATTTTCAATCTCAAATTGAAGCAGTTGTTCACCTGTTTCTACATTCCAGAGGGCAATTTCTGAGACAAACCCTAACCCTTCTCCTCTTCTTCCACTAGCCAGAGTTTTTCCATCTGGACTAATTGCCAAAGAGGGAATCATGCCTTCTTTTTTCTGGAGAGTATTGATCAATTCGCCAGTTTTCAGATTCCAGAGTTTAATGGAACCGTCCTCAATACCTCCCCCACTCACTAATTTTTCTCCATCTGGACTAATGGCGAGAGCAGTAACTTGATCCGAATGTCCAGAAAGCGTCCGCAAAGGCTGACCTGTATTTAGGTTCCAGAGTTTAATCGTTTGATCATCACTACCCGTGGTGAGGAATTGTCCATCTTGGCTAATCGCGATCGCACCTACGGCATCTGTATGTCCCTTAATATTACGCAACAATTTGGCATCTTGCCATGGTTGAGTCGGCGTAGCGGCGATGAGAGTAGCATTGCCAGGATTTGGGGATACAGACAGCGATCGCGGCACATTGGTTACGATAACTGACAGTACAGTTATAACCGTCAGTGCGACGATAACCGCATAAGAACTTGACCGACGACTCATAGTTAATCCTTGAGAACAACACCATCCCACCGGAATGGGTGAGATTGTTCCCTTAGACGACAGATAATGCCAAAAAGTATCCCATAAATATTATTCCCGTGCCAACAACAGCACAAAAAATTAGAGAAATTAATTCGGAGACGGTATAACTTACAGAGAATCCAGGCATCGTGAAACTCCAAAACTACGGTAACGATGCCATGATCACTTGGAATGGATCAATCTACCTCATACTTTTGGGTTAAATTAAATAATCTGGCTGAGAAATTTAATGAATATTTAATCTTTCCGCAGGATTAGTTGGACGTGGTTGGCGAATAATCATTACAGTCTTTGTCAACACTCCGGCTAACTCGGCAATCCAAGCCGAGGGAATTTCGGAAATCAGATTAGCATCCAACCAGAGAGATAATTGATGCAAGATGGTCGTGGCGCGATCGAGGGGAGCAGGTATGACCACAATTGATTGTAACGTTTCGCAATATTCCCGGCGTTTCTGAAATGCTTGCTGGCGTTCAGTGTATGTAGTAGGCGCATAAAATTCCACCTCCCCAATTGCATACACTGACGTACAATCAACGTCAAAACTACTGCCCACAGCAGCACCGGGACCGACAAAATCAGCATAAAACCGTTTTTGGATAATTAAGCCTCCCCGACAGTCAGGTTTAATCGCCAGCAACTGTCCACTTTTGAACAAATCAAGGGGAACAGAGGTACAAGGAGAGTGGGTTGTGGAATAAGCAGAAGGATCGTTAGTTGGATGCATAGCTCACCTGACAGCAGCAGATCGATATCTAATACTGGGTTGTATCTCTCACTGTCAGGGACTTATGCAATGAGGTATTGTAAAGTTTCAATAACAATATAGTCAGATAAGCTGTTATGTTGGGTAATATATAGGCATAAAACTCTCAGATTATGCTAAAAAACTATGCAAAAAAAGGAGGTGATTTATGAAGAACAAGAACAGTTGTTAACTATTAACCCAAAATGAAAAGATAGCAGCGATAGATTTAGGCATAGATAATTTGATAGCTGTAACTTCAAATCAACCGGATTTTACTCCTTTGCTGATTAATGGCAGACCGTGAAAAAGTCTAAATCAATTTTATAACCAACGTCGGTTCCTACAATAGTTTACGAAAAGCATTCCCAAATGCGTTTAACCGCTATGGGATAGAGAGGTGCGTAGTTCACCCAAGGAGAATTAATCTCTCAAAGTAAAAGCGAAGGGAATTTCTGCAATGAAATTCAGTCTGTCTATATTTGACTATACTTTTACCAACTATCCCAGATCCCTGACTTCTTCAAGAAGTCGGGGATCTTGCTTGGATATACGAGGAAGGTTAGAGTCTAGATCAACTATTTGGATCGATCCCGTGGGAACGCAACAGTTCTTCAAGACGCTGCGATCGCACTCGTTCAGCGTTCAGCTTCAGCCCGTTGTCGTTCAGCCTCCAGTGTCTCTCACCTTCTTACTGGTGTTGGTAGAGTCGATGCTGTCGGTGAGAGTCGATGCTGTCGGTGATTGCGTTCAGCAGTGTACTCTGGGGCATTTCTAAACCCCTAGTGTTTTTATCTGGTGCTGTATGCTCTAATCGGAACGCTGGTGACGACGATTGTATTTGGTAAGCCCCTGGTGCGACTTAACTTTGAACAACTCAAGCGGGAAGCAAATCTCCGGTTTAGCTTGGTGCGAATTCGGGAAAATGCCGAAGCGATCGCGTTTAGGGTTCTGGGTACTCTCCGCGATCAATTGCTCTATCCTAACACCGACATTGAAGTTGAGGAGCAACACTTGCAGCAAGTTTTAGAGCAGGTGAATTTAGCAGGTTTAGATGAACGGTTTGGGGGGTTTGATGCCGAACAGGATTGGGCAGATGTCCTCTCTTTGGGCGAACAACAACGGTTAACGTTTGCCCGGTTGCTGCTGAACCAACCCAAGTACGCTATTCTGGACGAAGCGACCAGTGCTTTGGATCTGGGGAATGAGGAACGGTTATATCACCATTCTATAAAACCGGATTTAGTAAGTATTTTCACTACTAACTGTTAACTGTTCACTGCTATACCTAGACATCAATCCTTTACACTGTACTAATAAATGTTAACAAGCCTCAAACCCTTATTTTGAAACAACGACTAGATACCTTATTAGTAGACCTTAACTTATGCGAATCCCGACAACAGGCACAACGGCTGATTCGGGCGGGAGAAGTGCGGGTTAATCAACAGCTTGTGGATAAACCGGGAACTGAAATAGAGACAACCGCCGAGATTAAAATTAATGAAAAATCCCCTTATGTTTCTAGAGGTGGGGAAAAGTTAGTCAAAGCCTTAGACGAATTTGGTATAGCGGTAGCCGGACGTATTTGCTTAGATGGCGGTATTTCCACGGGAGGCTTTACCGACTGCTTACTGCAAAAGGGGGCAAAACGGGTTTACGGTGTTGATGTGGGGTATGGACAAGTTGCGTGGACATTGCGAAATGATGACCGGGTGATTTTGAAGGAACGCACGAATTTACGCTATTTGCAACCTGCTGATTTATATGGAGAACCCCTCGGAATAGACAAAGAGGATAAGGAGGAGATTTATCCAGATTTAGGGGTTGTCGATGTGTCGTTTATTTCCCTGACAAAAATCCTAGAAGCCTTGTGGAACCTGCTACAAGCGCCGCGTGAGGTGGTGTTACTGGTGAAGCCACAGTTTGAAGTGGGACGAGAACGGGTTGGCAAAAAGGGCGTAGTGCGCGATCCTAAGGATCAGGCTGGCGCGATCGCACAAATTTTACTAGCTGCCCAGAATTTAGGTTGGGTCTATCAAGGCTTAACCTGGTCACCTATTACGGGTCCTGCGGGTAATATTGAATATCTGCTCTGGCTAGGAATGGATAGTCAAATTCAGAGTCCTGATTTAAGTGAAATTCAAGACATCACTCAATTGGCTACCACTTACTTTCGAGAGAAACAATGAACTAAGATTCCCTGGGTTGGTAGTCGCAACAGTTATCACAAGGACCTAACGGATTCACCGCACAGCGGATATAAGCCGAACGAGCATTAAATCGACAGGTAATATCACCAATTAAATAACCAACCCCTTCCAGATAATATTGATCAGGCGGTAATGGATTTCTTGGCAGTACCCTAGCCGTTGTTGATGCTTGAATCGAGTTTCTTAACCGGATTTGCGCTTGTTCCTTTGCTCTATGCATCACCCATATCGAAAGCAGTGGGGGGGTCAAACCCAAGACAAACACAATAATTGTCTCGAACATGGTTTTTCCTCCCAGGTGACTCTACCTAACCTCGTAATCCCCCATTATACCTAATTAGAGCTTGCTGCACAAACTCAAAACCCTTAGCTATCAATACTTTGAGCTTTATTTACAGAGGGTTTTCTTCTAGGAAATGGCGTAGCATCCTTCATAAGGATGGCATCACCTTGCTCAGGAAAAATGTACCCTTGCTCCCCCAGCTCCCCCAGCTTCCCCAGCTCCCCCCAGCTCCCCCTTACCACAACACTTATTCAGCAGCCCCTAATTAGGGCTTGTGGGGGAGGATGTCAACTCACCATCTGATAGACTGACTCCTCAATTCGCTCCTGAATGTCCGGCATATTCTCAAAACCGCGTACAATTTCTCTCATTCGCACCTGCTTAGCTTGGAGCGCTGTTTGTAACAGTTTCATGGCTTCCTTTGGCTTACCGCACCCGCAAAAAAATAAATCAGCGGCAAAATAACCATGTTCGGGCCAGGTATGGATGGCAATATGAGACTCCGCCAATGTCGCTGTCGCCGTGACTCCGTGGGGACTAAACTGGTGTACACATAAATCAATTAGAGTGCCTTCTCCAACAGAAATCGCATCAATTAAGGCGCGGCGAATTCCCTCAGGATCATTGAGAAGGTCTTCAGGCGCTTCCCATGCGTCAACGACCAGATGAGTTCCCACTTGTTTCATTCTACTTGATTTACTCCACCCAATAAGATTTCAAAGACTCTATTTATAGCATAGACTTAATTCAGTCCTCAATGGCACTCTTTTGTTCCTTAGCACAGCATGGCGTAAATTTACCAACCCTTCAAATCAGTTGTACCTCGGCATGACAACAGAAGTTTGACAGACGCCAGATATTGCGTCTATACATGACTCCTGACTTCCGCCTAGGGGTACTATTCGCTACAGTCAAGCCGCTCTATCCAACTTCATCTATTGATTAGGGTAACAAATAAATTATCCCTTGGAGCAAATAACCCCGATTTCCGAGATCATTGAACTTGGTTCTATGCCGCCCAATAATTTTGCTTTAAAACGTCCATCACAATCTACTCCTAAAATCATCTATCTTAAGCATGACCCGCTTAAGTTATAAATGGAGCAAACCTTCCCCACATTTCTCCACTTAATTATCTCTCAACCTAGAGTTGTTGACAATCTCATTAGGTGAGAAAATCTCTCATATAGCGCTACGCGCTCGGCAATGGGCAATAGGCAACACCTCGACTTCGCTCGGTGTGTCATAGGCAATAGTGAAGACAAAAGCTTACCTGACAAGGGATTGAGCGTATTTGAATTTTTCTTTTATGTCCTAACCTTAGGGCGTAGTGCTATAAAGCACCCGGAAAGTTAGGAACTCCAGTTAGACCTGAAAGTTGATCGCTAACCTGCTACCCTAAGTTTGGGGTCTTATTTGACTCAATGGCGACGTGATAATAGTCAACTATCCCACACTCACCTTAGGGAGAGAACGCGGCTGGCGGGAAACCGAAAGTCTTGTTGACCCGCCTAAGTTCCTAACCACTGGAACTAAGGTATTGGGATCATGACACCCACAAATGTGTACCCGTTTGCAATTCTATCGTCTGAAGTTAAACCCTTTAAGGTGGATGCCAGGTTTTGCTAACCAGAAAACTGCGATGAATTCTATATTTTCACCCATTCAAAAAGTTCTAATCACATGGTTGCTGGTGTTAGTAACAGGTTGGGTTACGCTGAGTGCGCTGAGTTATGTGGGCGAAATCATTAGTATTTTGCTCACGGCATCTCTAATTGCATTTTTGCTCAACTATGCCGTTCGGGTACTGCGACCCTTCTTACCTCGAACAGTGGCGGCGATTTTGGTTTATTTAGTCGCGGCGGTTTTTGTTGTCTTCATTGCCCTCACCCTAGCACCACCCGTATTTAATCAAGGACGGCAATTAGTGACTCGGTTTCCCGAATTACTCGAACAAGGGCAACAGCAATTAGTGGACTTTCAAACCTGGAGTATGGAACATAATTTGCCCTTTGATGTGCGAATTTTAGGGTCTCAAATGTTGGCACGTATTCAAGCTCAAGCCGAAGCGATCGCGTCAACGGGTTTGGGCTTAGTTGTGGGGACATTTAGCTGGTTTATCGACTTCATTTTAGTCCTCGTCCTTTCGTTTTACATGCTCATTGATGGTGAACGATTATGGCGCGGTATTACCAGTATTGTCTCTACCAAAATCCGTTATGGATTAACTCAAGCACTGCAACGCAATCTTCAGCGGTTTGTATCGGGTCAACTCTTGCTGGGGTTATTTATGGCAACAACATTAACCTTGGGCTTCCGTTTATTACAAGTGCCGTTTTTTCTGCTGTTTGCTGTCTTTATCGGCTTGATGGAGATTATTCCCTTTGTTGGTGCCACTCTGGGAATTGCTACCGTGGTCATTGTTGTCGCCTTTATTGATTGGTGGCTAGCCTTGGAAGTCTTGGGATTATCTGTTGCCTTGCAACAGGTCAAAGATAATATAATTGCTCCGCGAATTATGGGCAACTTAACGGGTTTATCGCCCGTGATCATTCTAACGTCTTTGTTATTGGGGGCTAAAATTGGCGGAATCTTGGGCGTCATTCTGGCGATTCCGGTGACGGGTGTGGTGAAAAGTTTGGCGGAAATTGTACTTGACCCCACGTTACCGCCTCAGACGGGAGACTTTTTCTCCAATCCGTTGAATGAAAAAAAATCCCAGAATACTTTGGCTATCGCTGCTAATACCGATGCTGATTCTGACAGTTCTAGTCAAGAGGCTCAGGGAATGGAACAATCAGAGACAATTTAAGCACGCTCCTTAAGCCCTCAACTAAAGTTGGGGCTAAAAGCTTAAACCCGTTAAAACGGGTTCAAAGACTTACCGATTAAGGTGAATAGCACTGAAATAATATGAGTTCGTAGTCGGCACGAAGCGTGCCTCAAGCGCTGAAGCGCTCACTACAAACGCTTAAGTCAGTGACATTCTTCTTAAGGTTAGCGACATTCTCCTTAACCTATTTAGAGCGAACAACCTCTATACTAACGGGGTCAAGATAGGATCTCAGCATAAACCATGTCCTACCAGCGAGAAAAACAAGTTGCCATCCAAGCTGTAACGGCTGCGGCTCAATTATGTGAACAAGTGCGTCAGGAAGAGGGTTCCTTAACCCTAACCAAACCCGATCGCTCTCCGGTGACTGTGGCTGATTTTGGCACACAAGCGGTTATATGTCGGGTATTAGCCGAGGC
The DNA here is from genome assembly GCF_040218245.1 of Coleofasciculus sp. E1-EBD-02. Taxonomy (NCBI): domain Bacteria; kingdom Bacillati; phylum Cyanobacteriota; class Cyanophyceae; order Coleofasciculales; family Coleofasciculaceae; genus Coleofasciculus; species Coleofasciculus sp. E1-EBD-02. The sequence goes on from NZ_JAVJQN010000248.1 coordinate 50,464, forward strand.
GTTTCCCGGTGATTCCATCGTGGGTGAGGAAAACTCTAGCTTGTTGCGACAACCGGCGATGACGCAACAGTTGACAGGGGTGACTCATTATGTTAAATCCCAGATTGCTGAGGCAACACCGGAAACCATTATCACCTGGATTGATCGGGGTACGGGTCAAGTCGCCGATCGCTATTGGACACTTGATCCGATTGATGGGACAAAAGGTTATGTCCGGGGTGACAATTACGCGATCGCCTTAGCGTTAATTGAAGACGGGGAGGTGAAACTGGGGGTGTTAGGATGTCCGGCGATTCCGATTCATCCCCATCAACCGGATGGCGATCGCGGCGTTCTGTTTGTCGGTGTCAAAGGACAAGGAACAACCCTAATCCCCCTCGCCGGAGGTCAACCTCAGACAATTCGTGTGAATGAATGCGATCGCATTGAGTCGCTTCGATTAGTCAAAAGTGTAGAATCGTCTCATGGGAACCCCGAATTGCAAGCCGCTATCACTCAATCCCTAGGTTTTACAACCCCCTCCCTCCAGATTGATTCCATGGTCAAATACGGCATTATTGCACGAGGGGAAGCCGATCTCTACATCCGCTTACCGTTTCCCCTGGAGTCCTCCAAACGGCAAAATATATGGGATCATGCGGCTGGTGTGGTTATCTTGGAAGAAGCTGGGGGACGAGTCACCGATATGTATGGTAAACCCTTAGACTTTGCCTGTGGAACTAAGCTGTTCAACAATCAGGGGATTATTGCCAGTAACGGGGCGATTCATGATGCGGTATTAGCCGTCGTAGCCCAGGAGATTCAAGCCTCTGAGACATCCAAATTCATACCCTAATCTAACCCAAGAAGGCTTCAGGACTCAAGGGGCGGGTAAGACAGCTAAAAAGGAGACAGGGTGTAGGGTGTGGGGTATGGGGTGTGGGGTTAGAAACTGTAACATAATCCCCGATCATACCTACTCATGTCTATTCAAAAATGAGTAGGTATTTTAGTCGGAAACATTTTTGGCTGTCATTGTATACAATACCCGAAGTTGCGTTGACAGGTCGAATCAATGGCTACTATCACATACTGCAAAGGACTTCCCACCCCAGCAATTGAGTTAAACCCAATGGGTAAAACTCAATTGGAAATGTTCCTAGCTGAATACTCATCTATATTCCATGTCTGCGTATGTGAGACAGCCAATCATCTCCTCTGGGATAATAAATTCAACAAGTCTCAATGGAATACACATTTACAGCAG
>NZ_JAVJQN010000260.1:0-15097 GCF_040218245.1 Coleofasciculus sp. E1-EBD-02
ATCTGCTGCGGAAGCATCTGAGGCTTCGCCAAAAGCAAGATCCTCTGGCTTTTTCGTCTCGTCTTGAACTTCCGACGCATCCGCCTGAATCTCTACAGCATCAGTAGTGGGTTGCTGGTTTGTGAGATCACCTGCCTTTGAGTGAATCGGACTGGCTTCGGCTGTTGGCGCAGGAGATTGAAGTGGAATCTTTTGGGAGTTATAACCTAACTGGGAAATTTGATCGGCTTGTTGTTTGAGCTGTAATTTTTCCTGGGGCGATAATGTCGGTGACAGCACTTTGGCACGACGCCTCTGTATCTTGAAGGGATTCGGCACGGGGGTCGAATTGGGCTTTGAGAAGCCTTTTTTCCAGAGGTGTTCGTGAGAAGACATTGCCGAGTGCCTCAACGATAGCGGTGATTCTGCTGAAGAATTATTCTATTCTACCTGCTTAGTGCTGGACATTGATTAAATTGTTATCAAAATTTAGGCGGCTAGCTAAATAAGTTTTGTGAAGGAGCGCGATCGCATGGTTGAGTCAGTAGCCGTGGGCGCGATCTTCATCGGTCAAATAAAATAATTGAAGTATCACATTATTCCACAAATGATTACTCAGTTACAATCCCTCGCTCCTCCAAATAAGCCTTGAACTCTTCTCCTTCCTCAACATCAGAGTCAATCATGTCTTCAGCTAAGTATTCTGCACTGCTCATCACTACGCTATCAGGGTTTAACACCTCGTCTGGTAAACAATCAAACTGCAAAAGTAAAATATCTATCAACTGGCTAAACAGGTCAGTCGCCTTACTAATACCGCTTTCACCCGCATTATAGAGAGCTTGGAGGAGATGGGACCAGCGATTGAAAGCTATAGTATATTCTGAGTCTATATACCAACGTGCAAAAGCAAATTGAAACTCCCCCAGAAAAGCATTAATATTACCCTGATGGGTATCGAACAACGCTTGCTCAAAGCGCGATTTATGGTACTTTAGCATCCATTGACTCAAGTCTTCAGCAGATAAGTTAGTGGGAGGCTGAATACTTTCTTCTTGATGGAGAGTTGGAGGAAAATCCTGGTGAGTGATATATTTAGTCAGTTCCTGCCAGATTTCTCTCGTATCCTCATCATAAGTTATCAGTGCCTGATCCATTGCTCCACTCTCGTATCCTCATCATAAGTTATCAGTGCCTGATCCATTGCTCCACTCAATGCTAATTGCTGGTACTGCTCCGTTGTTTTGGGTTCCTCATCTTCAAACTGTTGCAAAGCCGCATTAAAAGTTTTTACTAAAGCTTGATTAGGTTCCAGGTAACACCAAAAACCTTTATGTTGTTCCTCAACTTTCACACTGATATAATGAGCGCCACTTGATACGCCTCTAAAGCCCCGAAAGCCCCCTTCAATTTCATAAAATACGCCATCTAGCTGAGTTTCTTCTTTAGTAAAATTACGCAGAATAATAAAACTCATTTTTTCTGTCATTAGCTTCCCTCACCCAATTTATTAGTTAAACTTCCTGCGGGTAGAACCATATAGATTATTATCAAATTTTTGCGGCAAGCTGGATAAGTTTTGCTAAGGGGAGCGATCGCCAGAAACTATAAGGATTATGCCAGAGGGATGCTCAAGCTTGTCATATCTTGCGAAAAACTCTTGGCTAAAAATTCCACAAAGCATTGAACTTTGGGCAGCAGATAACGTTGAGCAGGAAACACCGCATAAATTCCCACCTCATTATCCGCCTCATACTCCTTGAGCAGATGCACTAGCTGACCTGATGTCAGTTCCCGTTGAGATAGAACTTGTATGACCCGACCGATACCTCCTCCTGCTAAAATCGCCTCGTAAAGGGCTTGACCACTATTAACTTCAAGACTTAGATGCACAAGGTAACTAAGTCATATCAAGTCCGGTAGCATCTTTCCTTGTATAGTGACCAGAGGGTAGAAGGGTAATGCTTTTAGACCCAAGATGACAACCTCAATTGTCTTTCAGATGGTTCAGCCATCTAGTATATTGTTTAAATGATCGCTTCTATGGCGAGTTGTTCAACAAATGTTGATGAGAGCGTCGTCTAAAGAAGCCGCCTACAGTCAACGTTAGCACCAGCAGTATAGCTATGCTCAGAAAAATTGACAGGAACATTTGGGTTGCCGAGCAAACGTTACGATATTTTGGATTGAGCGTTGGTACAAGAATGACAGTAATTCGTTTCAGTAATGGTGAATTAGCTGTTATCTCTCCAATTCAAATAAATGACCAAACTACAGACCAAATTAATGAGCTGGGAAATGTCAAATATATTATAGCCCCAAATCTTTTTCATTATCTTTTTTTATCTGATTTTAAGGCTCTTTATCCTCAAGCAAAGATTTATGCTGTATCAGGATTGAAGGTTAAAAAACCTGAGCTATACATTGATCGGGTATTAGAGGATAATATAACCGAGTTTTTAGGTCAACTTGAATATTTATTATTTGAAGGGTTTAATACCTTCCTCCCCATCGGAGTATTTCCTATAAATGAATATGTTTTCTTTCATTCCGAAAGTCATACTTTGATTTTGACAGACACAGCGTTTTACTTTGATGAAACCTTTCCATTGACAACAAGATTAGCATCCAAAATAATGGGAGGGTACAAAAAACTTAGACCCTCATTGCTGGAACAGCTTGCTACTCAAGAAAAGGAGAAAGTTAAACAATCCGTTCAAAAGGTACTAAAATGGGACTTTAGAAAAGTTATCGTAGCTCATGGCAGCATTGTGGAGCATGATGCGAAGAAGCAGTTTAAGGAAGGGTACGAGTGGTTTTTAGGGGGATCTCTCTAAATACCTGTTAAGGGTTGGGTGTGGGGTATGTCGCAGAATCCGGGTACTGATTATTTCGTTGTTCTTTTGGGATTAAGGATTCCAATTGCTGTTCGAGTTCGGTGATGCGATCGCGTAACACCTGCCAATACCACTTGATCGGGTCGCCGTTTAAGGTTCTGCTACTATCAGATTAGTCTATTTTTACAAGTTAGGCGATATAAAAAATGAAGAATTGGCAAGAACAGATTGAGATAAACCCCAAGGTTTGTCATGGAAAACCTTGTATTAAAGGAACTCGCATTATGGTTTCAGTCATTCTGGATAATCTGGCAGAAGGATTAACACTAGAAGAGATTGTCGAAGACTATCCGCCGTTGACTGTAGACAACGTGCGCTCTGCGATCGCTTATGCTGCCGCACTGGTGAGAGAAGAGGAACTGTTACCGTTGCGATAAGGATTATGTTGGTTAAATTAGACGAAAATCTTAGTATTACTCATGCGGAGTTTCTCCGGAATAAAGGTTACGATTGCGATCGGGTTACTGATGAAGGATTGTCCGGTGAAGATGATGAAGTTGTATGGCAGCAAGCTTGTACTGATGGGCGCTTTTTTATTACTCTAGATTTAGACTTTTCTGATGTCCGACGTTTTCCACTAGGAACTCATCCGGGGATTTTATTGTTGCGTTCTCGTCGTGGAAGTCGTCAGGCGGTGCTTGATGTTTTGGCTAGGGTTGTGCAGGACTATCCACTCACAACTTTGGCAGGTTGTCTAGTTGTTGCTGATGAAACACAAACCCGAATTCGTCGTCCATCGGTTTGAGGTCAAAAATGTTTCTGTAATTATCAAGTCTAATCCAGGCATTTTTCATCCTGTTTTTCTCTTCGACTCAAGGAATCCAATTGCTGTTCGAGTTCCGTGATGCGATCGCGTAACGCCCGTAGCGCGGCGGCTTGTGTATCAGGGAGTTGTCCATGTTCTAACGGATCAATGCGTTTGCCAGACTGACGTACAATTCGCCCTGGTACTCCCACCACGGTGCAATCGGTGGGGACATCTCCCAACACCACTGAACCCGCCCCAATGCGAACATGATCGCCAATGTGGATATTCCCCAATACCTTGGCACCTGCACTCACTACCACATTCTTCCCTAATGTGGGATGACGTTTGCCAGTTTCTTTACCTGTTCCTCCCAGGGTTGCGCCTTGGTAAATTAAACAGTAATCACCCACAATTGCGGTTTCACCAATTACCACGCCCATGCCATGATCAATAAACACACCCTTACCCATCACCGCCCCTGGATGAATTTCGATTCCGGTGAAGAATCGCGCCAGTTGAGACAGGAAGCGGGGAAGGAATGGTACTCGCTGACGATGCAGCCAATGGGCGAGGCGATGGCTGATCAGCGCCTGTAAGCCGGGATAGCAAACCAATACCTCGAACCGATTCCGGGCGGCTGGATCACGTTCAAAGATAATCTGAAAGTCAGTTAAGAGGGTTCGCCAGCCTTGCTTGATTACCTGAAACGGTGTTCTGACTCTAGGGATTTTATCAGTGTCGCCTCGTTCTAATTCCCTATCCTCTATAGGTTGCTGACAATGGGTGATCCAATTGTGCCTTCTGCCTTTTGCAACTGGGGTAGCAAGCTGCGATCGCGTTGTTGAGTAATTTGTGGTGGACTGTAGCATTGCATATCGCCCCTGAAACGAAGTTAATCTTTTTTCGCTTATACCAGATGTCTGATGGCTAGGTTGCACATTAGCTACAGATTAGACTGGATTCGCTTATTAATGATGTACTCAACGCTCAACGTTCTGATTTGATGGGCATTTCCCCGTGTTGGGGGGATAAGGGTTCTCGTATTTTTTATCCCGGATGGCAAGATTTTCGGGTCGAGGTTCTAGTATTTGTGTACTCAGAATGACCCCAGCGACAAGGTGACTGTTTACGGTATGTGGCGCAACGTGAATGTGTAGGGGCGGGTTTCACAACTATCTTTTTGGTTGCACCCAGATGTAAATAAACCCGCCCCGATCATCAGTTGACAGGACAAAGAGGATATAAATGAGCCACATATAGTAGGGGCACGGCAATGCCGTACCCCTACAGGTAGCGCTTAATATCAATAATGGCTCTCATCCTTGTAGTGCGAGCATCTTGCTCGCTACCCATTCCCAATTTAAATGCATGACAGCTTAATCCGTTGGGGCGGGTTTAGTGACATCAGGGTGAAAACTAAATGTTAATGGTAAAACCCGCCCCTACATTTTCTCCATCTCCCAGACGCGCCATGTTCAGTCTCTACAACCCCTGTTCCTCAACCCAACCTACACCAATGGGGGAAATCTAAAAAAAATCAATAGAAATGCAGACTCGGCAAAAAAATGCTAATTTAGATACAGAAATGCCATTCAAGGTAAAACGTTAGATTTAACCGATAAGCATTTTGAGTGCAAATCTGTACTCAGTAAAAGCTCCGAATAAAATTAGCTCAATTCCGCACTACAATAGGCTTTGAGCGTGAGTACAGAAATACTCGAACCCCACCCCTTAAATACTTGCACCCCATCCCGAAAATACTAGAACCCCTACCCCCAAAGAAATTTGAAACGCCTCTGTAATCAGACTTTAGGGGGATGAGTACATAAGCAATTAATCTAATAAGTCTTAACCCCAGGCGAACAGAACCTCCTTTTTAGACCGAGCTGCTATAAAAACAACTATCGCCGGAATTCAAGTATGAAGGATGCTCAATCAACTCCTTCATACTTAACTGTTTAAGTATTGGCGTTGGGTGTTAAGGGTGCATTTATCTTTTAATTCAGACAATGCCGCAAGCCCATGACTCAAACAGTTACTGGATTGGCTACGCCGAGACGATTAGGCGATTCGAGGACACCGGAGGAGGAAGGATGTCATGAACACCAACAGTCTGAAGATGAAATCAGAATACGACTTGAAACGACATCAGGAACGACAAACGGGCAAAGAGCCGTTTAAAGAAATCCTGAACGCGACTCGAACTGAAAATACATCCTCTGTCGCCAATCGGACTAAAATCCGCGTCGCTGTCGCCAGTAAAGGCGGTGGCTTGGTTAATCAACATTTCGGTCATGCCAAAGAATTCGAGATTTACGAAGTTGATCACGATGAAGCCCATTGTATTGATCGGCGTTCAGTAACTCCCTATTGCCAAGGCGGGTATGGCGAAGCCGATGTACTGGAAAACATTATGCAAACGCTTTCGGATTGCCAAGCCGTTATGGTTTCCAAGATTGGTGCTTGTCCCAAGGAACAATTGAAAGCGCAGGGAATTGAGTGCGTTGAAGCCTACGACGTGATTGAAAACGTAGTGCTGGACTTCTACGAGCAATATCAGGGTTTTACCGATAACGTTTGACAAAAACCAATCCTTTAACTAAACCCGCCCTGATTCAAACATAGAGTATTTTGTATCTTTGGTTACGGTTTTACAGGAATTTTAGCATCGAGTTCAATTCCGAGACTGATGTTCTATAGGTAGATGTATGAGTGTAATTTATCTGGATAACAATGCCACTACTCGTGTAGACGAGGCTGTGCTGGAGGAGATGCTGCCTTATCTGACTGAATATTATGGAAATCCCTCCAGTATGCACACGTTTGGTGGACAATTAGCCCGCAATATAGAGCAAGCACGAGAAAAAGTTGCGGCATTATTGGGCGCTCAACCGACAGAAATTATTTTTACCAGTTGCGGTACGGAAGGAGACAATGCCGCGATTCGTGCGGCGTTGAGGACTCAACCAGACAAGAAGCACATTGTTACCACGGCGGTGGAACATCCAGCGGTTTACACGCTTTGCAAACGACTGGAAAAAGAAGGCTATCGGGTGACTTATCTCCCCGTTAATGGCAAAGGATTGATTGATCTCAAGGAATTGAAAGCCTCTCTCACCGACGATACGGCTTTGGTTTCGGTGATGTGCGCCAATAATGAAACGGGGACGATTTTTCCGATTGAACGGATTGGGCAGATTGTTAAACAACGGGGCATTTTGTTCCACGTTGATGCAGTGCAGGCGGTGGGGAAAGTTCCCCTAAATATGAGCGAGAGTACGGTTGATTTCTTAGTTCTTTCCGGTCATAAACTTCATGCACCGAAAGGCATTGGCGTACTCTATGTTCGCAAAGGTGTGCGTTTCCGTCCCCTGTTAATTGGGGGTCATCAAGAACGGGGGCGTCGAGGGGGTACGTCGAATGTTCCAGCGATTATTGGCTTAGGGAAAGCCGCAGAATTGGCAATCCAGCACGTCACGGAAGAAGTTACCCAGGTGAAGGAATTACGCGATCGCTTGGAACAAGGATTACTCAGTCAGATTCCAGATTGTCAGCTTAATGGTCATCCGTCGATGCGGCTACCGAATACGACGAATATTGGCTTTAAGTATATCGAAGGTGAAGCCATTTTACTGTCCCTGGATCGCTTTGGTATCTGCGCCTCGTCGGGTTCGGCTTGCACCTCTGGCTCATTAGAACCCTCTCATGTACTGCGGGCGATGGGATTACCTTATACGCTTCTCCATGGTTCGATTCGGTTTAGTTTGTCTCGATATACCACCTCAGCCGAAATTGATCGGGTGTTGGAGGTAATGCCAGCAATTGTAGAACGCTTACGCATGATTTCCCCCTTCAAGAATGAAGCCGACGAAGAACACGGTTGGCTGCAAACAGCCAGGGAACAACAGGGTAGAGGGGTTATGACGGTGCAATGAGCAGAGGAGCAGGGGGAGCAGGGGAAGCAGGGGAAGCAGGGGGAGCAGGGGGAGCTGGGGGAGATGAGGAAGTTAACTCAAAACTCTACCTTACCTATTCCCTATTCCCTGTTCCCTGTTCCCTAACAAATGACAAATGACGAATGACAAATAACGGGAGAATAAGCCATGTGGGACTACACTGACAAGGTAATGGATTTGTTTCATAATCCGCACAATATGGGCGCGATCGCAACTCAAGATTGTGCGACGACGGAAACGATCGCAGTTGGCGAAATTGGCAGTATCGTTTGTGGCGATGCGTTGCGGTTGTATCTGAGGATTGATAGCACAACGGATACCATTCTGGATGCCCGTTTTCAAACCTTTGGCTGTGCGAGTGCGATCGCGTCTTCCTCAGCATTAACAGATCTGATTAAGGGGATGACGGTTGATGATGCGTTGCGACTGACGAATCGTGAGATTGCTAGCTATTTGGGTGGCTTACCTCAAGAGAAGATGCACTGTTCGGTTATGGGTCAAGAAGCCCTGGAAGCGGCAATCTCTGATTATAAAGGGATTCCGGTTAGACCGGAGGAAGAGGACGAAAGTCCCTTGGTGTGTAGTTGTTTTGGGGTGAGTTCCGCTAAGATTAAGCGACTGATTCGGGAAAATCACCTCACTAACGCTGAAGAAGTCACCAACTACATTAAAGCTGGTGGGGGGTGTGGATCATGTTTGGCAGAAATCGATGATCTGGTGATCGATGTTACTCAAGAACAGGAGACATTAAATACCGCCGCGTCGTTGTCCGCACCGATTCCTCAACCCGCCGTTGCTACAACGACTCCTTCGACTTCCCCGATCAAAGAGGAGAAATCGCCACCTCCTGCTACCCTGACGAACTTGCAAAAAATTACCTTGATTCAGCAAGTCCTGGAAACGGAAATCCGTCCCACATTAGCCTATGATGGCGGCGATGTGGAGTTGCATGATGTAGAAGGCGATCGCGTCAAGGTGATTCTCAAAGGATCGTGTGATGGCTGTCCCAGCGTGATGATTACCCTGAAGATGGCGATCGAAAAGCGGCTGCAAGAACGAGTGTCTCCTAATCTTATGGTTGAAGCCGTGGTTTAAGTTTAATGTGCAAATTTTGACTTCAGTTTCTGATTGAACAAGTTTTAACGTAACTCCGTTGTATAGGTAACCCTTGGTGAATCGCCAAGGGTATTTTTTTAACCGATAACAGGTTGGATTGATTCTACACGTAATTAGCATTTGCCTTGATAAATCTGAATTAAAAACAGTGTTAATTGTCACTATTTAATAATAACTAAAGATTTAAATAAATTGCAAATAAGTTATTGATCTATCGTTGACATAGAAAGACCAAGGCTTTGTTACAAACAGAAAAATAGCGAATCAAAACTAAATCAATAAAACTCTGATTATGTAGCGAAATACACTTTTACTTCTAGATTTAATTCCTATTATTAAATCATCAGGAAAACAAAAAACGTTACCAGGATAAACGCTCACTTGTTTCTTGATTGATTTGAAGCCTTCGGATGGTTGAATATACAAAAATTCTCCGAATCAACTTCAATTAAATGTTAATGATGTAACCTCAAAAAAATTGATCCTAATGGAGGTCTGACATGAGGAAGATTGCTATTTACGGTAAAGGTGGAATCGGTAAATCCACAACCACACAAAATACAGTGGCTGGACTTGTCGAACTCGGTCGCAAAGTCATGATCGTTGGTTGTGACCCCAAAGCAGATTCTACTCGCTTATTGCTCGGTGGTTTGCACCAAAAGAGTGTGTTAGACACCTTGCGTGAAGAAGGCGACGACGTCGATCTCGAAGAAATTCGTAAAGAAGGCTATGGCAAAACCCTCTGCGTAGAATCCGGTGGTCCGGAACCCGGCGTAGGCTGTGCAGGTCGAGGCATTATCACCTCAATTAGTATGCTCGAACAACTCGGCGCCTATGACGAGAGTGAAGGTCTTGATTATGCTTTCTACGACGTACTAGGTGACGTGGTTTGCGGCGGTTTCGCCATGCCAATTCGGGAAGGTAAAGCCCAAGAAATTTACATCGTTACCTCTGGCGAAATGATGGCAATGTATGCCGCTAATAACATCTGCCGAGGCATTCAAAAATACGCTGAATCTGGTGGTGTTCGTTTAGGTGGTTTAATTTGCAACAGCCGTAAGGTTGATCTGGAAGCTGAACTTATCGAAGCATTGGCTGAATCACTCGGCACTCAGATGATCTATTTCTTGCCCCGCGACAATATGGTTCAACGGGCAGAACTGAACCGTAAGACGGTGATTGAATATGACTCCGATTGTGAGCAAGCCGGTCATTATCGCAGCTTAGCTAAAGCGATTGATGAGAATACCAATCATGTCGTTCCCACACCGATGAAGAATGACGAGTTGGAACAACTACTTGTTAAGTTCGGTTTGTACGGCTAAAGATGCAGTGTGTTGCAGGTGGAAGGTTACAAACATTCTCACATCTTCCACCGCTGAAATACAAGCACAATTGTTTGGAGGCAACATCCCATGACTATCATGGTGAGAGCGATTATTCGACCGGAAAAGAGCGACGACGTTATGAAAGCGCTCTTGGACGCTGGTTATCCAGCCGTTACCAAAGTTGATGTCTTTGGTCGAGGCAAACAACGGGGATTGAAAATTGGTAATGTGCTTTATGATGAACTCCCCAAAGCGTTGTTAATGGTAGTGGTTCCCGATACCGAAAAAGAGTTTGTGATTCGGGCAATTCTCGGCAGCGCTCGCACGGGAACAGAAGGAGCAGCGGGTGATGGCAAGATATTTGTCAGTCCTGTAGAAGAAGTCTACACCATCAGCTCCGGCAAAGCCGATTCGAGTAAGAAAGAACCTGCGCTGGCTACGCGCTAAAAATGAGACCCATTTTGTATCCATTGTTCTTGTAGAAATCGTTAATAACGGTTTCTACAAGAGAACTCCCCGGTTTATGTTAGGAGGCACGAGAGTAAATCTCAGTGTTGAAGGTTATGAAAGAAGTTCTGGCTGTCATCAGGATGAACAAAATTAACCAGACGAAAGCTGCCTTAAGCAAAGCTGGTTTTCCGTCCGTGACAGCGGTGAAAGTAGTCGGTCGAGGCAGGCAAGCCGTGGACTTTCAGTTAGCGAAAGCAATTAATGAAAATCCCCAAGATAGCAGTGATTTGCTGCCCCTCCTGGCTCAAGGACACCGTTTAATTCCTAAACGGATGCTCAGTTTGGTGGTTCCCGATGACAACGTTCCGCAAGTGGTTGATGCCCTGATTCAAGCCAATCAGACCAGCAACCCAGGAGATGGAAAAATCTTTGTTCTGCCCGTTGATGATAGTGTCCGCGTGAGCAGTGGCGAAACAGGAGCCGTCGCGATTGATGAAATGACGGGTTAAGGTTTCCCAGCGAAATGTAGGGGCGGGTTTTACTTGGTACACATCGATAACTTGACTAAATCCGCCCTTTCAAAAAAAGCAATTAAGACAGGAGAAAACGATTATGACTCCCCATGATTCAGATACCTTAAAATTAGAAAAGGCGACGTATGAAGTAGACCCGAAAGACGTTACCAAAGAGATGGTATCGCCCTACCCAGCCAAAGTTGCCAGAAAACGGGCAAAGCATATCGTGATGCGGGACCCGTCCATCGAAGGACAGGAAATTCAGGCGAATGTGCGGACGGTTCCTGGGATTCTTAACACCAGACACTGTGCCTTTGCTGGCTGTAAAGGGGTGGTTGTTGGTCCCTTTGGTGATGTGCTGCACATTGTTCACGGACCAGTGGGCTGTTCGTACTACACCTGGATGACGCGACGCAATCAGTATCGTAGCCGTGAAGATGGCAAGAATTACATGAGTTACTGCGTCACCACCGACATGCAGGACTCTGATATTGTCTTCGGCGGTGTGAAAAAGCTGCGTCAAGCCGTTCAGGAAGGCTATGACATCTTCAAGCCCAATGCGATTACCATCACAGCCACCTGTCCAGTGGGGTTAATTGGTGACGATATCCAAACCGTTGCCAAAGAGATGACTGAAGAACTCGGCATTTCGGTTGTTGCATTTAACTGCGAAGGCTATAAAGGCGTTTCCCAGTCTGCGGGTCACCACATCGCCAACAATGGTTTCTTTAAAAATTGGGTGGGTGAAGGCGAAGCAACAGACGAAGAACTTGAAGGCTTCACCGTCAACCTTTTGGGTGAGTACAACATTGGCGGCGATGCCTATGAACTGGAGCGGGTGTTTGAGAAGTGTGGGATTAATGTGATTGCTACATTCAGTGGTGATGGCAACTACGATGCAGCGACGAAAGCCCATTTGGCTCAATTGAACTTGGTCATGTGTCACCGCTCAATTAACTACATGGCGGAGATGATGGAGACCAAGTTTGGGGTTCCCTGGACAAAGGTCAGCTTCATCGGCGTTCAAGCGTTTGCCAAGTCCTTGCGTAAGGTTGCCCGATTCTTTAATGATGAGGCACTTACCCAGCGCATTGAAGAGGTGATTGCTGAAGAAGTGGCTGCCGCAGAAGCGGAAATTGCCCCAATTCGGGAACGGTTGCAAGGCAAGAGTGCGATTCTGTTTGTGGGCGGTTCTCGCGCTCACCACTACCAAGACTTGTTTGCAGACTTAGGCATCAAAACCATTGCTGCTGGCTATGAGTTCGCCCACCGGGATGATTACGAAGGTCGTCAAGTTCTACCGTTGAAAGTAGACGCCGACTCCCGTAACGTCGAAGAGTTGCGTGTCGAAAAAGACCCAGAGCGCTACAAACTGACGGCTGACCCAGCATGGGTGGAGCAGCTTAAAGAAGAAGGGTTCCTGAATCGGTACGAGGGGATGATTTCGGAGATGGGTGAAGACACGTTGATGATTGATGACATCTCCCATCATGAGCTAGAAACTCTGATTAAGCGCCTCAAGCCCGATATCGTCGGTTCCGGGATTAAGGACAAGTATGTGATTGAGAAGTTTGGCGTTCCTTGTAAGCAACTTCACAACTACGACTACGGCGGTCCGTTTGCCGGATTCCAAGGTGCGGTTAATTTCGCCAAAGATATCGATATGCGGATTAACAACCCCACTTGGAAGTTAGTTAAAGCTCCCTGGCAGAACTAGCGGAGGTGCAAGGGAGCAGGGGGAGCAGGGGTAGCAGAGGGAGCTGGGGAAGCTGGGGAAGCTGGGGGAGCTAGGGAATTATTCCAATCTTCAATTCCTAATTCCCTATCTCCTATCCCTAATCTCCAATTCCAAATCCCCAATCCCCTATTTCTAATCTCCAATTCCAAATCCCCAATCAACAATCAACAATCAACAATCAACAATCCCCACAAAGGAGAACCAGAATCATGTTAGAAGCAACCCCTAAAGAAATCGTTGAACGTAAGGCGCTACGAATCAATCCTGCCAAGACTTGTCAGCCGATTGGGGCAATGTACGCCGCATTAGGGATTCACGGCTGCTTACCGAACTCCCACGGGTCTCAAGGCTGCTGTTCATTCCACAAGTCTCACCTGACCCGCCATTACAGAGAACCCATCATGGCTGCAACCAGCGCCTTTACCGAGGGTTCCTCTGTGTTCGGCGGTGGCGGAAACCTGAAGCAAGCCCTGACCACTATTTTTACCGTGTACAACCCGGATATGGTGGCAGTTAGCACCACTTGCTTATCGGAAACCATTGGCGATGATTTACCCACATTTATCCGCCAAGCCCGTGAATCTGGGGCAGTTCCCGAAGGCAAATATGTCATTCATGCCAATACTCCCAGCTACGTCGGGTCTCATGTCACCGGCTGGTCGAATATGACTAAGGCGATGGTGACTTATTTATCGGCAAAAACCGAGACGCCGAATAACAAGCTCAACATTATTCCCGGCTACGTCGAACCCTCCGATGTGCGGGCGGTGAAGCAGTTGCTGACCCAAATGGGGATTGACGCGATTGTCTTCCCGGATACCTCGGATGTGGTGGATACGCCGAAGACGGGTGATTTTCAGATGTACCCGAAAGGCGGGACACCGATTCCCGATTTAATCGACACCGGGAATAGCACCGCCACCTTAGCCTTGGGTAATTTTACCTCGGAAGCTGCCGCAACTGCCCTGCAAAACAAGTGCCAAGTTCCGTCTCGTGTCCTAGACTTACCCATTGGTCTTCGCGCCACTGACCGCTTTGTCCAAGCCTTGATTGAATTCAGTGATGTCACGCCACCTGAGTCGCTCAATGATGACCGGGGACGGTTGGTTGATGTGATGACGGATATGCAGCAGTATCTGTATCGCAAGCGGGTTGCGGTATACGGTGACCCTGACCAGGTGATCTCTGCGACTGAGTTCCTCGTAGACTGCGGTATGTTACCCGTTTACGTGATTACGGGTAGCCCGGTTGGGAAGCGTTTTGAAGAACGGGTCAAAGATATCCTCAAGGATGCCGTTCCCGATGCCGTTGTTGCGGCTAATGCAGACTTATTCTACCTGCATCAACTGATTAAGAATGAGCCAGTCGATTTGCTTCTGGGCAATGAATACGGCAAGTATATCGGTCGTGATGAAGATATTCCGATCGTGCGCTTCGGTTTCCCCATTTTAGATCGCGTCGGTCACAGCTACTTCCCCACAGCTTGCTACTGGGGTGGTATCTACCTGCTGTCTAATATTTGCAACACCTTACTCGAACGCCTCGACCGGGATGCTCCCGATGAGCTGTTTGAATTGGTTCGCTAGAACGCTATCGGGGCGGGTTAATTCGGATAATTGGTTGTCACCTGATGTGACTAAATCCGCCCCAAATCCAAGGTTTGAGTTAGTCCTGAAAAACTCAAAAATCATCCTTAATTTTTCATCCTTTTTAAGGGGGTTTATCATGCAGAAACCTGAACACCATATCTTCGTTTGTTCCAGCTTCCGAGTCAATGGCAACGCGAAAGGAGTTTGTCAGAAAAAGGATTCTACTAATTTAATTCAGTATCTCGAATCAGAAATAACCGATCGCGGTTTAGACGCTCTGGTTTCCTCAACGGGATGCATGAATCTGTGCAACAACGGACCTGTGATGATGGTTTACCCAGATAATTACTGGTACGGAAATGTTGATGAAGAAGCCATTGACGAAATCCTCGACGCCTTAGAAGATGGCAAACCTGCTGAGGATTATCTGTTTGTTAGTTAAATCTCAACCATTCGCCACCGCCTTGGGTTCAAACCCAAGGAACCAAAAGCGAAAGTCGTCTAAAGACGACTCACTCAGAATTCTAGAACATGTTAAAGAAAGAATTAGTCAAGGGCGACACGAGTCAATTGAATGGATACAGTTGTTACTTGATGTAAGCGGATCGCCCCTACCCGAAGACCCAAGATGACATGTTCCCCAGAATTCCAGCCTTAAACCGCCTTGGGTTCAAACCCAAGGAACCAAAAGCGAAAGTCGTCTAAAGACGACTCACTCAGAATTCTAGAACATGTTAAAGAAAGGATTAGTCAAGGGCGACACGAGTCAATTGAATGGATA
>NZ_JAVJQN010000005.1:0-8371 GCF_040218245.1 Coleofasciculus sp. E1-EBD-02
ATCAGCCATGACCAACTCGTAGTGAATGGTACTAATGGGGAACAGCTTAAACAACTCTTTAACTACCCGTAACTCTAGCTGTTTGTTAGCTCGAATTGAGGGAGGTAATTTGCCTTGCCTACGGTTATTAAACCTTTTTTGTCGATGACAACGTTCAGAGTAAGACAGCTTCCGGTTAATTCGTCTTCCCCGTCTTGCTCGACGCATGACTCGCCGTAATTCCATCCGTTCTTTAACCGTTTTAAACGGTAGGACTAAATGAGCCATCCAAAGGGTAGTAAGGCTCGATTGAACCCCAATCCCTGAATAACATTTGCCGGGATCTATGCCCAAAGCTATAGGTTGGGTATTTTCTCCTGTCTCAAAGGTCAACTGAATGACAAAGCATCCTAAATCGTTATGCACAACTTTAGCTTTACCTTCTTTTAACCAACGTCTAGCACGACTAGCTTTGGTTGGCATCAAGGGTTTACCTGACTTTGATAGAACTGGTACTCGTAACATGGAGATAATCCTCAGGAGTGAGTGTGTAGTCCCTTCCCGCCATCTCGGTTAAGATGTCTTGACTTAACAACAGCCCGACAAAAGGCTTTAGATTTAATCCGGACTAAGGAAACATCCGGGTGTCTGTACCAAACCGAGACTCTATGCGGTATTCAACGTTTAATTGTCGTTTGTCCGACAATCCCTGACTTCAAGCGTTAGCTAAGTCAGGGTTGTTGAAGTTTCAGCACCCCGATTACTGGACAACAATTGTACTTATACCTTATATCCTATATTCTACTAGGACTTTTCTCAAGTTAAAGCTAAGTTGGCTAAGTAACGACATTATTTCTGTTTAATTGCTCGGCTTGTAGTAAGGGCTTTAGCCCTAGATTATACAGTTAAATCGGGCGCACGTCAGTGCGCCCCTACAATGCTAATCTACCAAATTAGGTGTGCCACACCACTACATTTAATAATTCCTGATTAACAATTCATTAATCTGTCCTCGCCTAGTTGATTTACTATTAATAGGGCGTTGTGCCTTTACTCGTTTTATAGGGTATCCTGCATAAGCAACGTCAAAAAAATTATCCTCTAAGTTTTCATTTTTGGGGTCAGAGTTACTCAAAATTAACTTAGCACCCTTCTGATCAAGCACTTGAAAAAAATCTCGTAATCTTAACTGTGACGAATCATCAAAAATTTCTTGAGAATAGGACGTAAAATTAGCGGTTTTGCTTAGAGGTCTGTAGGGAGGATCGAAATAAACTAGAGAGTGATTATCCACAAACGCTTCAGAATCGGTAAAATTTCCATAATGAATCTGAGTGTTTTTCAGAATTTGAGCCACCGCTTTCAGGTTATCTACCTGACAAATTTTTGGATTTTTATAGCGACCGATTGGAACATTAAATTCTCCTTTGGAGTTAACTCGGAACAATCCATTAAAACAGGTGCGGTTGAGAAAAATTAGCTGAGCGGTTCTCTCAACCCAGTCTGGGTAATAGGTATGGAAGTCTATTTGTTGGCGCTGTAGATTGAATTGAGAGCGGATTTGATAGAAATATTGCTTTCGTTCCTCGGCATCGAAAGATAAATATTTGTCTTGAAGCTTTAACAGAACTTCAATCAAGTCTTCTACATTTTTCTGGATAGTCTTATACGCTAAAATGAGTTCAGGATTAATATCACAAACAAAAAACTCTTCAATTTTGCCCAACTGGGCAATATATAGAAATACAGCCCCACCACCGACAAAGGGTTCAATATATCGATTAATTTTTCCCTGAGTTAACTCCTCAGGCAAATTTTTATCAATTTCTTTAATGAGTTGGCTTTTTCCACCTGCCCATTTTAAAAATGGTCTGGCTTGCATGGAATTTTTCATTAACTAGAGAGATACCCTATAAATATTATATAATAATGGAATTTGTCTCATTGTATACCAAAACCCTAAATAATGGAAGCAATCTTGTACCAAGATTCGTACTTATAATAAACAGTTTTGTCAAGGTTTGAGGAAGGGCGACCCGATCCAATTGAGCGGATTGGAATTGTTCATTTATGCAGCGGGTCGCCCCTACATGCCTCTATTAGCGACTTTTGCACAGTCCTGAAGGATAAATCTGTATTGATCGCCAAGCGCTATAGTCGGCTATATGGCGATTTTCAAAGTAATGAGGTAAACTTATTTTCTTTGTTCCCCATTTCCTCAATCTTAAACCTTGATCCTTACATGTTTGTATTTTTGCCCATTTTTCCCCTCGCCCAAGCTACCCCTACACCCCCACCCCCAGTGGAGATTGTACAGCCGCAAGACGTGCGTCCATTACCGGGGCAATTGGATCAGGTTCCTGTTTTCAATAGCAATAGTCCGGAACTTGTGCAAACCGAGGGAATTTTACTCTCGACATTTCCTGGAAACAACAAAGCCACTCCCAGCGCCCACTTAAACTTTCCCTTTCAGGGACGTTTTGATATCTTTGCCCATCATGTTGCTAAAGCGCCAACACCTGATGATTTACGGACGCTATATTTGGGACTACTTGTGCATAATCCGGGTGAAGAATCGGTCACGGTTGATATTTTGCCAGGGGCTAGTTACTTAAGTCAACCTGATGCACCGTTTATCCAGTTACCCTCTCAAGTTGAGAATCCCCAAGGTACAGTATATGCAGGTCCCGGTAGTCGGGTGATGAGTGATATTTTGAGAGGCTATCGCCAAGCTGAGTTTCCGCCGCAAGTGGTGATTCCGCCTCAACAAAGCCGCCTGTTACTCAATTTACCGATTCCCGTGAAATCCTTAGAACCACCGATTAATGGGCGTTCCACGTTAATGCGGTTACGCAGTGATGGACAGGTCTATCTAGCCAGTCTCGCCCGTTATGCACCCACCGATGAGGCGGGAAATGAACGCGCCCCCACTCTGGTAGAATGGCAACAGCTATTGGATACAGGAGAATTAGCTAAACCCCGCGATCGCGCCCCTACTCCACCTGACTCGACAACGGGTAATATTATCTATGGTCGGGTTGCAGGTGTGGCTCAAGGATCACAGTGGCAAACTCAGTTAACCGATAGTCCAACCTCCCAGGTTTTGACGATTCCTGAACCAGGAGAAGCCTTTTCTTACGGATTGAGTACCTTACCCGGTGGACGTTTAGGAACGGATCAAAGTCAGAGTGCGAGGATGCTGGTACGTTATCCTGATACTGCCTATTTTGCCCATGGAAACTATGGCGTGCAATATAGTTTAACCTTACCGTTGGTGAATCCAACTCAGGAGACAAAAACAGTTACCGTATCCTTACAAACGCCTCTAAAACAAGAGGAAATTCAGGACGGATTACGGTTTCTAGAACCTCCAGCCAATCAAGTCTTTTTCCGAGGAACGGTGCGACTACGCTATAACGATAATACCGGATTACCTCGAACCGGGTATTGGCATTTAGTCCAACAGCGAGGACAAGCAGGAGAACCTTTAGTGACGCTGAACATGCCACCATCAAGTCAAAGATTAGTGCAATTCGATTTTTTGTATCCACCAGATGCAACGCCACCGCAAGTTTTAACAGTCGAAACGTTGCGTGATTCAGTCGGTGGGGACAATTAAAGTTGTCTTATGTCTTATGTCTTATGTCATTGGTTTGATAGAGTTGCCAGGTTTGTTCTATATCCTGTCTCATGCACTGTCGCAATTCATCTGGAAAAATGACTTCTACTTTAGATCCCCAAGCGCGAAGACGCATGATTACAGTATTGTCCTGCTGGCGATAGCGGAAAATGTAATAAGCGGCATTGGGATAGGCGTGAATATGGGCTAAAAGTTGTTGGGGATTGGGTAAGTTTAATTGCTCAATTAATGCCTGTGCTGCTTCAGAACTCTCCAGTTTCTCAAAGGTGGGATGACGGAAGGAGTTGTCGATGTAACGCTGGGCAAAATCAGGATCAAACCGCAGCAGGCTTAACTCAGAGTTTTCATAGAAATCAAAGCCATAAGCGGCGTCTAATTCCTGTTGAATATAAGCTGGATTGTACTGTTTAGGATCGTTGATAATGTCAGATTTGGAGAAAGGGAGATGGGGAGTATCCCAAGACAGTTTTTGGTGTTTAGTTATCCGTTCTAAACGGTAGTTATACCATCCGACTGGCGGTTGGGTTGCCGTTTTCTGTGGTCTTTGACCGAAGGCGCAGAGGTAGTAAGCCCGCTGATAATAATATAGGCAAACTGGATAAACGGTGTAGTTTTGAGTTTGATTTAAGTAAGCACTGTGATAGGTAATTTGTAGCGGTGGCGTGGGAGTCTCTTGCCAAACTTTTTTAAGGCGATCGGCTAAATCCGCTGAGGTTTCCCGCAAGTCTTCTTTGACTACATAGTCATGATGAATAAATAAGCGTTGTTCGCCATTAATTTTTGTGAATAATAGTTGAGCAATATCAGATACATCATTGGTAAAGAATTCTAAGGTTCCCTCAAGTTGAAAATTAGGTTCGGTCGCGAATCGTTCACGGATAGCAGCCGTTGACCGTTTGCGGAATTTGTGAATTGGCTTTTTGGTTGTAGCTTGGGGATTGATCAGTTGTCGCTCTAGGAACGGATTTTTAAGCTGAGACAACTGAGTTAGGTGATTGCGTAAGGTACGGTCAGTCGCGGCAAAAATGGGAGTTGACAACAGTTCGTCAATGTTATTTTTCTCTAAGGTATATCGAGATTTTAAGGTGGCAATGAACTGATTTTTGAAAGATTCAGTATAATCGGAAAATATCCAATCGGAGAAAGAACGAGTTTTGTAATGATCAACTTTTTGCTGAAACTGCTTTAACCAATCCGCACAGTTAAAGAGTTCAGTTTCAAATTCGATAAAAAAGTCACTGTCGCAGTCATACAACGACCGGAGCATGACCCACCGCCGAGCGCCACAGACTAAAAGATTGAGGCAATTCTTGGATTGGGTTGGAGTCGATGGATGAGTAGAAACTTGCAACAGTTCTGGTACAAGTGTTTCTAAGCAGTGGACGGTGGGGAAAAATTCTTCAGCAGACATGGGGGGATTTGACTAACTATCAGTTTTTGATTATAGCCACCGGAAAAGGGCGGGTTTAGTTAAGTTATCAGTTTGGGGTTCTCATGTTATCTGTAAAACCCGCCCCTACAATTCTAATCCACCAATTAAGGTGTGCTACGCCAGTAGCCAGTAGGGTGGGTTAGGCGGTATTAAATTTAGGAGATGAGCCATTCAATAATAAATCCGCCGTAACCTACCAAGTTATCATTGATTCCAGATGAAAATGTAGTTGGGTCAGATGTTCGTTGAAGGAGCGCCATCCGATTGGGTGGTGAAGGATGATATAAATGGCGATAATTGTCACGTATTTAGGGGCTGCTGAATAAGTCTTGCGGTGGGGAGAGCGTAGCGTAACGCACCTTATACCAAGTTGCGTTTTATCATGTTATTGGAAAGCAAAGCGAAGAATCTGGACAGATGCTTCGTTTCGTTCCTCCGCTTCGCTCCGGACTCCACGAACCATGACAAATTCTACCTTGTCTGACTTACGCAAAGGCTCTATGTGTAGGGTGTGTTAGCGAAGCGTAACGCACCTTAATTAGTATAGCCTGACTGTTGCCTGTTGCCTGTTGCCTGTTGCCTTTGAGTTGTAGGTTGGGTTGACGATAGAAAACATTGAGTATGAGGGGAGAAAGAGGGGAGCAACCCCTCATACTTCCCGATTCAGTTTTAATAGGAACAGAGCCGATCAATTAAGAATTGGGGGAGTTCTTCAAAGTGATCTAACAAAAAATCTACGATGGTTAACTGGCGCAAGTCAACGGGTTGAGCAGGGCGATAGTCTTGACCTCGGTTGAACCAACATTGAACGGTTCCTAGGGAACGAAAACAGATGTGAGACATTTGCTCATACGTGACACCCCATTTGGCATAAAACCGCCTGGGTGTCATCCTTAGTTTGCAGTAACAATAAAGGTCAATAATGTATTCTTCTCGCTGGGTAATCGGGCGGGGATTGTGGGGTCCTTTTGGATTATAGCGTCCGGTTGGGCTATGCACCGATAGTGGCTTGATTCCCTGATCAGAATCGGTGGGATAACAGTATAGGTTCTCCTCATCTTCACGGGGAGAATTGTTGAGGTTTAAGTGTGTAGGGGCGGGTTTAGGCACAAACAGGAATTGTTTTACCCAACTGGGTGGCAAAACCCGCCCGTCTTCTTGGGTTATGTCCTCCATTTCTTCACTGTGACGCAGAGTATTTAAGGCTCCAGCAATGAGTTTACCATTCAGGCTTTCGGTCAACTGCTGGATAAATAACGCCGCGATCGCATGAACTTCCGCATCCGTCAGGTGCATTTGGGCTGCATCGAAGTCAATGTCGCTGTAGTGCTTGAGCAACGAGAGGAGTTGGGTTATGCCTAATTCCTCTAAGTTTTGCTGGATAGGGGGTTCAGCCGTATTGCTGCTGTCGAAGTTAGGGGAGAGGTGTGTCATATTGTTTTCTCCTTTGATATTTTGCCTTTAAGTTACTTGTTATTATGTTATAACATTTTAGGTAAAATAAAAACCCCCTTTTTGTGGAGGTTGGAAGACCCCTTTTCTTACTGCCTGCGATAGTAGAGACGTTGCATCCAAAGTCTCTACTCGAAAAGGAAGGTCAACTCATGTCAGGCTTAGTAGTCACACCGATTAATCAGGAAAACCGAATCATGGCTTATTCAATACACCTGGAAGGCGATACTCTGAAAGTGGATTTTGCCAAAACCGATGAAGGGAAGCCGATTCCGGCTGCTGGCGATGTCATCGTGCAAGATGTGCAGACTCGCGTCAGCCAAATGATTGCTTCTGGAGAACTTTCCGGGGGGAATCTGCTCAAGATTGATGGGCGGATTTCAGTGGCGGCGAGTTATACTCTGGCTCATGAGGTGGCGCATCTGTATCGGGTGGTTGCAGTGGCGGATACACGGTTGGGGGCGTATGTGGTGGTGAGTAGTACGACACCGGAGTATCCTTTGGGTAGCCGCATTGATTTTCACACGGGTAAAGTGATTCAGGGGAAGACGTTGGCTGAGTTATCGGCACCTTCCTTTTTGATCCGTCGGGAAAGAGATGTCCTGAGAATAGAGATTAACAATGGGGTGCAAGCAGGCGGCGACCAAATTCTCCGCGATGCTAAAGCGCAGTTACAGCAATTAATCAATTCGGGGCAATTGCCAGGAGGGAAACTGCTCAAAATCCATGGGCGTTCAACGGTGTTAGCCTCTTTTGTTCTAGCACTGGAACTGGCTCATCGCTATAGTGCGATCGCAGTCTTTGATCCGAAAATAGGCGATCGCGACTTAGACCGTTATATGATCACGATTAGTCATACTCCAGATTACCAGGTAGGAGACCGGATTGATATCAAGCGTGACCCCTGTCAGACGGTGAAAGTCGTGCTGTGTGGCGCTCCAAATACAGGCAAAACCGTTTTTCGGGATGGGTTGAAAGAGGCAATTCTGGAGCGAGATGATGTTCCCCAGGATTTTTACACGATTTCCGGTTGTCCAGATGGGGATGGTTCCTGGTTTACACCAACAGCACAGAAGTACCCAGAGTTAGCGGCAGAATTAAAAGCTGAGTATAAGGCGAAGTTTACACCCGAATTTGCCCAGGACAAAGCGCGAACGGTTGATGTGATTAAAAACTCGTTATTACTGTTTGATGTGGGGGGTAAGATAAGTGCAGAAAATGAGTTAATTATGGCTCAAGCTACCCATGCCGTGATTTTAGCCAAGTCGGAATCCGAGGTAGTGGATTGGCAAGCGTTTTGTCGAAAGCTGAACTTGAGTGTGATTGCGATTATTTATAGCGATATTAATGCCACAACCGATGAGATTGAAACGAAATCCCCCCAGTTAAAGGGAACAGTTCACCGACTGATTCGGGGTGAATCGGTGAAAACTCGTCCTGTGATTCAAGAGTTGGCACAGCAGTTAGTTGAATTAGCCAGCTTGTCGTAAGGGTAGGGGCGCATGGCGTGCGCCCGATTCAATGGCGTGCGCCCGATTCAATCCCAAGGAAGGCAACAAGCAACAGAAAATCCAGCGGTAGTGTCGTGACCCAGCTAAAATTGTGCAACAGATTTTACTGTTAGAATGGGCGCACGCCGTGCGCCCCTACAATTCTAATTCACCATTTTAGGTGGGTCATGCCAGTAGGGTGTGTTAGCGAAGCGTAACGCACCTTTGCCCCCCGTAAGAAGGCAAAAGCTTAAGCTGTCATGCATTTAAATTGCGTATTAGTAGCGAGCTTTCCGGCTCGCACTACAAGGATTTCGTCATTGTTGACATTAAGGTTTGAATGCCGAACAGCTTACTGGACTAACATCGCTAAAATTG